>NZ_VCDN01000106.1:0-2221 GCF_033949405.1 Xenorhabdus santafensis
CATCGCAATTAGCGGGCGGGAACTGGTCGCATCTGGTGCCGTACTATCCGAAGCCACGGTGCGTATCTGGCTGCGTTACCGTGATGATATTACCACAACAAATCGCATTATCTATCAAGGTGCCAGCACCCACGGCAAGAGCTTTGCCATCGTTGCCGTTATCCCTGATCCGAAACACACCCGCCTAGAACTGCTTTGCAAGGGAGGCGTGAAATATGCCTGATATTGAAATTCCCCTGAGTGAAATCAGGCAACACTGTCGGATTGATGAAAGCGATGCCCTTGATGACGCGTTATTAATGGCTTATGCCGAGGCTTCGTTAGAAGTCTGCCAGCAACATATCGGTAAGCGGTTTGATACTGATTTGGCCTTCACGTCAGCAATCAAAGTGGGGTGTCTGCTTTATATCGGGTTGCTGTATGAAAATCGGGAAATGGCAACCGATATTGAGCTTAAAGAAGTCCCGTTCACCATTAAATCATTGTGGTCTGTTTATCGTGATGTGGGAGTCTATTGATGCCGTGGCAGCCCTTAAAACGATGTAGCTACCCACACTGCCGCGAGCGGGTGAAATCAGGCCGATGCGAGCAACACCAGCGGGAAGCCAGACGCCAGCAGGACAAGCAACGCGGCACCCGCACTCAGCGAGGTTACAGCAATCGATGGGGACGCTATCGGCTGCATTACCTGAAAGCCAATCCGTTATGTGTCCGCTGCTTACAGCAAGATGTCTACACACCTGCAAGCATTGTAGATCACATCATCCCGATACAGGGTGATTCTGATGTGCTGTTCTGGCCTGCATCGAATCATCAAGCGTTATGTCAGACCTGCCATAACCGGAAAACCGTACAGACTGACCCCATCACCAAAGCGAAGCGCAAGCAGGGCGGTTATCGACAGCAGGAAACCGAAGCAGCAAGGTATCGTGATTGGCTATCAGATGAATAATAACGAAACGAAATAACGGGGTAGGGGTATCAAAAATGACAAATGTTCCTCCCAGCGGAACCGCCCCCTCCTTCAATTTTTACGCCCGGCAGTTTTTTTGAAAATAAAACAACAAGGAAAAAAATCATGGCAAGAGCGCCAAAACCGCCAACCTACCTTAATGATATCGCCGCCAGCCAATGGAAGGCCAAAGGTAAAATTTTAAGTGAGCGGGAAGATTTGAACGCCGCAGACTGGAACAACTTAGAACTGTATTGCGTGAACTATGCCATTTACCGCAAAGCGGTGGCAGACCTTGATATCAGGGGCTTTAGCATTGTGAATAGTCAGGGTAGCGAGAGCCGAAACCCGTCATTGAGTGCTAAAGCCGATGCTGAAAAAATCATGATAAAAATGTCGTCATTGCTGGGTTTTGATCCCGTATCACGGCGTAAAAACCCGGTGGAAACCGAGGAAGAAGACGAACTGGATCGCTTATGAATGCATGGGAGCAGTACGCATTTGATATCAAAAACGGTAAAATTCCGGCCTGTAAACGGGTAAAACAGGCCGTGAAACGCTACTTTAACGACCTGAATAACCCGCTTTATCTGTTTGATTCGGCAGTTGTAGAGCGTTTTATTGCTTTTTCCCGTGTTTGTCCCCATGTCAAAGGCCATCTGCGTGGCAAACCCATCATGCTTGAACCGTGGCAACAGTTCGCTTTTGCGAATTTGTTCGGCTTCAAAGTGAAAGCGACCGGACGCCGAAAATACCGCAGTGCTTATATCCAAGTGCCACGCAAAAATGCCAAATCCACCGTTGCCGCAATACTGGCTAACTGGTTCTTGGTGATGGAACAGGGGCAGCAGGATATTTACACCGCCGCCGTGAGTCGAGATCAGGCGCGTATCGTGTTTGATGATGCCCGCCAGATGAGTTTGTTATCAAAGCCATTGAAAAAACGGGTATCTATCCAGCAACACAAAGTCACCTATCCCAAAACTAACAGCCTGCTAAAACCGCTGGCCGCCAAAGCCGCCACAATTGAGGGCACCAACCCCAGTCTGGCGATTGTCGATGAATATCATTTACACTCTGATAACGCTGTGTACTCTGCCCTTGAGTTGGGAATGGGTGCCCGTCCCGAAGGCATTTTGTTTGCCATCACCACGGCGGGCAGTAATGTTATTTCAGCCTGTAAACAGCACTACGATTATTGCTGTCAGATACTGGGCGGGGAAGAACAAAACGAATCCCTGTTTGCTCTGATTTATGAACTGGACGACG
>NZ_VCDN01000107.1:0-9546 GCF_033949405.1 Xenorhabdus santafensis
ACAGTTTGATATATTTTGTCCAGTTTATAGCGTTAATAAGGGTCTCAATAAGATTAGTATATGTATAATAATACGACATTAAGGATTTATTTGTTTCTAATTGCAGATTTTTCCTATTGAGAAACTTTAATTTTAATAATAATCAATAAGTTAAATGTATTGAATTATATAAACATGCTTTAACGTAAAAAATTAGGGTCATATTAGTTATCTCTCATGCCGTGAGAGTAGGAATGATGTTTACCTCACAGCAGAAAAACACAGACAGAAGATGCCGGGATAACGACAAAACAGAGAAATGTAATTCATATCATGGGGAACACACTTTACTTCGGTAAGGGTGGCTTCTCACAACATGTTAATAAAAAAGATCATGTACTAAAAAAAGCGCATGTCAGAAAACAAAACGGCGAATCAAGTGATAACAATCGGTATGCCGTAAAACAGGAGTGAATCCGTTCAGGGCGCCCTGTTTTCAGTGCAACTGCCGGAAGAAAATCGAACCATTTTCAAGCTCCGGATAATCCACCTTGATAGCGCCATAACTTACTGATTAAAAATATAAAGGATGAGATATGGAAGAAGCGAATCTATTAGTCGGAATACGCATTCAGACCAAAAGGAAAGAGCTAGGCATCACAGCTACGGCATTAGCGAAGCAAATTGGCATTAGCCAACAGCAGCTTTCACGCTATGAAAGAGGGACAAACCGAATTAACTTAACTCACCTTGTTGATATTGCCAGAATATTGAACACACCAATTGAATGGTTTTTCCTAGACTGCCAAGAAAGTCCAAGTGAGGACAGCACTGTTAATAAACTTACTGACCAATATATTCCTATAGCCGAGACAATTATAGGAAGAAATGGTTGTTAAATGAAACAGGAGAAAGGTCAGAAGCCTTTGATTAATCTAATTATTAATCTGTAAGGCTTCTGACACTGTTGGATATTAATTCTCTGGTTAATGCTGCATTGGAGAATATTGCCGTGTTGCTCATTGCCATTAATTCATTCAATTATTAATTTCGCTCCATTGCATATGCGACATCTATAATAAAACGCTTGATGACCAAGTGTTCTTCATCTGAATAGTTTTCAAGTATTTTTAACCAATTAGATTCAACCTGCTGATGCAGCTCTTCGTGGGCAACAAAAACCTGCTTTCCTTCCAGCGTCAGGTTAAAGTAAATCTCTTTCTGGTTATCAACCAGTTTCAATTTCTCAACCAGCGCACGCTGGAGCAATTTGGCACAAATTTTCGAGATGGCTCCTTTAGTCATTTTCATCTTCTGGCTGATAGCTGTGATATTTAATAACCCGGCATTTCCAATGCACTGAATCACATGCAGTTCAGACAGTGAATAACCGTTGAGCCCATACTCACGGAGTTTTTCTTCATCATGCCCTTTTTTCACACTCTCTTTTAGCTGTATCAAGTGGTTAACAGCGGCAAGGATCTCACGTTGACAAGTTGTCCTGTTAATCATGACTACAATTCCCAAATCAATATTTCAAGAACAAAGCATTCAAAGCCATATCACCTAAAACCGCATGTTTGGCAGTCAATACCCGGCTATTTTCACCAAGAAACTATTTTTTATATTTATGACATCATAACAAAAAATATTAAAAAATATCTTTACAAATCCTAGTAATAAATTAATCTCTATTTTGTTTCCAAGGAAACCAAAATAGAGGAAAGACATGTATACTCAAACTTCAGTTCGCAACATAAAAACCATTTTCTATCTGGTATGCTTCAGTGCCCTTCTTGGCTCTCTAGCCCAAAACATTTACACACCCGTTATTCCCACCATCAGAGAGTTATTCAATACTTCTCTGCCCTTGGTAAACCTCACCGTATCAGCTTTCACATTTGTTTTAGCTGTTATGCAAATCGTATATGGCCCACTGGCTGACCGTAACGGCCGAAAAGCCGTTTTGTTGCCAGCCCTTGCCATCGCCACGATCGGATCTATCGGCTGTGCCATGACTCACGATATTTATTGGCTTATTTTCTTTCGTATCATACAGGCTGTCGGGATTGCTGCTATTCCTGTCATTGCCGCCACCATTATTGGTGATCTCTACGAAGGTCAACATCGGGCGAAAGCCATCAGTACATATCAAATGCTGTTAACACTTGCCCCTGCATCCGGGCCATTACTTGGTGGCTATTTAGCCGAGCTGAATGGGTATGTGGCAATTTTTCAGTTTATTGCCGTTATTGGTGGCCTATTGCTTATCGCTAATTTATTTTGGTTACCAGAAACCAGACAAGCCCAATCAGGCAATGGGCATACAGCACCTTCACCGTTCCGCCAGATTCTATCCGATCACATTGCACAATCCGTTTTTGCTGTCAGCTTTATGCTGTTCTATAGCTATTTCTGCTTTCTGACTTTTTTACCCATCATCCTGCATGATAGGTATGATTTCAGCCCCGCGGACATTGGCTGGATGTATACTCCCATGTCATTGGCTATGATTGCCGGCAGTTACTGCTATCGCTTGGTTCACCATCTTTTCTCACAAAAAAAAGGATTGATTCTCAGTAGCTTGCTGAATCTGTTTTGTATCCTGCTGTTTTCTGTGACCTATCAGGTTGGCATTCCTGCCTTAATCGTTGTGACTGCTTTGTACGGTTTCACTTTAGGGCTGTCGACTCCCACGCATTCCGCTTTACTGCTGACAAAATTTACGGAACAACGTGCTACTGTGGTTGGCCTGTACAATTTCATCAGATACATCGGTATGGCTGCCGGCCCAATAGTGGGAAGTTTTTTACTATTCAATAATCACTATGAGTGGATATTTTTGTCCGGTGCATCGTTATTTGCTTTGTCGATTGCGTTTACTAGCATCGTAACCCGGCAGCACGATAAATCTTGATGGCATCTCACTTGAGGTGATGTGTTTTAATTTCCAAACCATCAATGAGCCATGGCCCAAACAGCTGCAACATTACGTGCCGTTACCCGCAGGTTATCAGCCCCATTGGCAAGAGCCTCAGAAAGAGTGCAAGCTCCCGGTACAATGGAAAATACGGCATCCAGCCCATGTTGATGAACCACGCTATAATCCCAGCTCATCCCGCCAACTAATGCAATGGTGGGTACGGCGAATTTTTTAGCGACGCGGGCTACGCCAATGGGGGTTTTACCATAGACGGTCTGGCTGTCGATGCGGCCTTCCCCTGTAATCACTAAATCGGCTCCCCGAATAACGTCTTCCAGTTTCAAGGTATCGATAACAATTTCAATCCCTGACTGCAATTTCGCCCCCAAGCATCCCAATAAAGATGCCCCCATTCCTCCCGCCGCACCGGCACCCGCTTCATCGATCACATTTTTGCCGGTCAGGTATTCGATTTTCGTTCCATAATGGCACAATGCAGAATCCAGTGCTTTAACCATTCCCGGTGTTGCCCCTTTTTGCGGGCCAAATACTGCGGACGCGCCCAGTTCTCCGCACAATGGGTTATTTACATCACAAGCGACGGTCAGTTCTGTTTGGTTAAGACGAGGGTCAAGGCCAGTTAAATCAATGCGTTCCAACCGGATTAATGCACCACCACCAAATGGCAGAATACGGCCATCACCATCCGATAAATTTGCGCCCAAAGCTTGCATCATGCCCGCACCACCATCATTGGTCGCGCTTCCCCCGATACCTAAAATCAATTTGCTGGCACCCTGAGCCAGCGCCGCCAAAATCAACTCACCGGTTCCATAACTTGTTGTTATCAGAGGATTGCGCTGTTCAGCAGGCACCAAGTGCAGGCCAGATGCGGCAGCCATCTCAATGACTGCGGTTTTTCCATCCCCCAGCAAACCGAAAAATGCTTCAACTGGCTGCCCCAAGGGGCCGGTAACAGTACATGAAATATGTTTTCCTTCTGTTGCCGCAACCAATGATTCCACGGTTCCTTCCCCTCCATCCGCCATCGGTAATTTGATGTAATCCGCTTGCGGAAAAATCTCCTGAAATCCTTCTTCTATGGCCTGCGCCACTTGCACAGCACTCAGGCTTTCCTTAAATGAGTCTGGGGCAATCACAATTTTCATGACGGATTTCCTTCCTGTTCTCTGGTGTGCATTCTCTTAGTCCCTAGCCAGAAAAACCGAATACACCAAAAAGTAGGGTTGAGATAAAGGCGATAGTAAAACCAACCAATGTTTCATAAGGCAGCAGTTTCAGACGTTCATGTACCTGCATATGTACACTGCCTCCCGTGGCGTGGAAAAAACTGCCATGCGGCAAGTGATCAAGTACGACTGCCCCCGCATGAACCATTGCTGCGCCCGCCAGCGCACTGATACCCAAGTCCAGCAGTGTCGGGGCAAATATCGCTGATGCAACCGCAGTGCCAGCAGTTGTAGATGCCGTTGTCATCGACATTAACGCCCCTGATATCGGAGCCAATAAGTAGGAAGGTAACCCAGAGGCGGTGATCCCCTGAACCAGCACATTTTTTAATTCGGAATTAGCAATAATGCCGGCGAGCGTCCCTGTTCCCAACAGCATGATGGCAACAGGTGACATACGGCTCAAGCCTGAGATGATAAATTTGTTCGATTGACGCCAATGCCCCATGATAAGTGCGCCCATGATCCCCCCAACAGGTAATGCAATCAAGGGATCAATTGTGATATTGGCAATGGGGCGTAATGCCAGCAGCAGGATTGCAATCACAGGGGCAGAGATCGCAGCCCAAAATGAAGGTAGGGTTTCTTGGGCTGTCAGCGTCAGTTCCTCATTTTTGACTTTATATCCTCGGTTTATCAGCCGTTTTGACAAAAAGTAAGCCATTACTAACCCAAATAATCCGGGGATGATGCCAGCGACCATCAAGGATGTCAGGGGAACGTGAAACCCTTCTGAGGCTGCGATGGTATTCGGATTGGGGGACATAACATTTCCTGCTTTACCGCCACCAATCATGGCAAGCAAGATAGACAACTTGGATAAATCTGCGCGATGGGCGATTGCCAAAGCAATGGGAGCGACCGTAATCACGGCGACATCGATAAATACGCCCACCGCAGTCAATAGCATCGTCGCTATCGCCAGAGCCAATAATGCTCGATTTTCTCCTGCCTTTCGGATGATAGTTTCCGCAATGGTGTTTGCCGCCCCTGATTCAATCAGTACTCCAGCCAGAACACCCGCAGCCAGTATGCGCAAAACAGCGTTTGTCATGCCTTGCGCCCCCGTGACCATTAAACTTACGGTTTGGACTAAATCAGCGCCGCCAATTAAACCGCCTGCCAATGCCCCAATCATCATGCCGTAGACCGGAGGTACTTTTCGCAATATCAGACCAATTGCGATCACCAGAGCAATTAGTGCTCCCGCCGCAGAAACTGTTGCCATCTTTTACTATTCCCCTGCTTGTCGCTACTTTCCCCTGCTTGACCTTTAAACCGCGCCTGAATGAAGCACGGATCTGAAACTCAAAATCAACCGATGCTGTTTTGCACGCATAAAAAAAGCGATAAGAATATTATCGCTTTTCATCATTAAGAGTATGGGTGCTTACGCTTCAATAGCCAGTCGCAATTTTTTCATTGCATTTTTTTCCAACTGCCTGACACGCTCAGCAGATACACCGTATTTGTCTGCCAGTTCCTGCAAGGTAGTTTTATTGTCATCATCCAGCCAACGTGCACGAATGATGTCTTGGCTGCGTTCATCCAACCCTTCCATCGCAACGGACAGTTTATCCGCGGCATGGCTCTCCCAATTATCTTCCTCAATGCCATCAGCAAAATCAGATGCCTTATCTTGCAAATACAGCACTGGAGCTACGGGTTGGCTATCTTGAGCATCGTCATCAGAGGACATATCGAATGCCATATCCTGTGCTGACATACGCGATTCCATTTCTCTGACGTCTTTACTGGTTACACCCAATTCTTTGGCAACCAGCTCAACTTCATCCTGATTGAACCATCCCAAACGTTGTTTTGCTTTGCGCAGGTTAAAGAACAGCTTACGCTGAGCTTTTGTCGTTGCGACTTTCACAATACGCCAATTACGCAATACATATTCATGGATTTCTGCCTTAATCCAGTGAACTGCAAAAGAGACCAGACGCACGCCCACTTCTGGATTAAATCGACTGACGGCTTTCATCAGGCCAATGTTGCCTTCCTGAATTAAGTCCGCTTGTGGCAAACCATAACCGGCATAACTGCGAGCAACATGAACAACGAAGCGTAGGTGAGAAAGAATCAGCTGTTTTGCTGCATCCAGATCTCCCTGGTAATGCAGCCTTTCTGCCAGTTCCTTCTCTTCCTGTGCCGTAAGCATAGGATAAGCATTGGAAGCGCGGATATAACCTTCCAAACTACCTTGTGGAACTAATGCTAAAGTTTGCATTTCTAATGTCATTCAAATTCTCTCAAAATTAGACTCAAATTAATGGTCTTTTAAGTTTGTCTGAACCAACCCATTCTAGGTTTATCCAAGTCAAAGATACGCCTATTTTACCACCATCGAAATCATATTCAAATTGTCTGACTTGTATGCGTATCACTACAAAACCGTAACTGTGATTTTGGCAACAATTACGTCAAAAAGTTCACTTAAAAATCAGCGAATATTTTTTTCTATCTGAAATCATTCCGGCCTAAAACGACGTAAGTGCTGAACTGTTGCAAACCACGCAGCAATCCAACCAATCATGCCTGAAATCAGCACCAAAAGCAGCGATTCATCCCACCCTAAGCCATATAGTTTAAAATTCGTTCCAAAAACACTTGCCACTTCAGTGACAATATTTGAAAGTTTCCACACTAACAAGGATGAGAGGATAAGAGAGAAAACCGCGCCAAGAATTCCCAGCAAAGCCCCGCCATTGAGGAAAGGACGTAAAATGAAACCATCCGTTGCCCCAATCAGTTTCATGACATTAATCGTTTCACGACGGCCAGAGATATTCAGCCGGACACTGTTACCAATGACTAAAAGCAGCGCAACGACCATCAGGATGCCGATTACGGCAGCGATACGGCCTATCAGTGAAGTCAGTGCGGTTAAGCGGGCAAACCAACTGTCATCCATCCGGACTTCTTCGATGCCTTTGATTTGTTCGACCCTATCACGCAATGTCATCAATGCCTTTGAATCCTGAAAATTCAGTTCAGGAGAAACGATGGCCACCGCAGGCAGAGGATTTTCTTCCAATAAATCCAAGGCGTTGGAGAACCCTGACCAGGCACGAAATTCGTTCACCGCATCTTCGCGGGAAAGATAATTGACCGATTTCACACCATCCATGTCTTTTATCTGTTCAATGACCTGCTCGGCACTGTTGTCATTCAATGATTTATCTAAATAGACAGTGAGCTGAGGAACGGGATACCACTGTACCACGGCTTGATTAACGTTTTTCCAAACGATGAAAAACACACTCGGCAAAGTCAGGGAAATAGCAACGACCATAACAGTCAGCAGGGTCGCCAATGGCTGGCGCAACATATCTGACAGGGTGTTTTTCCAGGCATAGCGCCACTGGACGCGCCATCCACCTTTCAGTGATTTGGACTTGGATTTGGCTGGTGGTACTTTTTTCGCTGAATGACGGACATTTTTAGCCATGATGTCCTCCTTGCATGCGCCCCTGAGCCAACGTCAGGATACGATAGTTTCTTCGTTCAATGAGAGCGGTATCATGGGTAGCCATGAGTACCGTCACGCCAACCCGGTTAAACTCTTCAAACAGGCGCATGATCCCCTCAGATAATTCCCCATCCAAATTTCCTGTCGGTTCATCCGCCAGCAAAACGGTTGGTTTATTCACAACCGCGCGGGCAATGCCAACACGCTGCTGCTCACCGCCGGAAAGTTGGATAGGGAAGTTTTTCGCTTTGTCCAGTAAACCAACCTTATCCAGCGCCGCAGATACCCGCCGGCGAATATCTTCTGTGCTTGCCCCTGAGATGATAAGGGGCATAGCCACATTTTCGTAGACTGTACGATCCAGCAACAGATGGTGATCTTGAAAGATCATACCAATCTGGCGACGTAAAAAAGGGATCTCACGAGACTTCAATCGGCTGATTTCATGGCCCGAAAACCAAATATGGCCTGCGCTAGGACGTTCAATGCCACAGATAAGTTTCAGAAGTGTACTTTTACCGGCGCCTGAATGACCGGTTAAAAATGCCATTTCCCCAGGGAGCAGATGAAAATCCACCCCTTGCAGCGCTTGCCGTCCCCCAAGATAAGCTTTACTGACCTGTTCAAAGCGAATCATTTATAGTTAATCCTCTCGGGCAAAAAGAGCTTCAATAAAATCGTCTGCCTTAAATGGACGGAGATCTTCAATGCCTTCCCCAACACCAATGTAACGAATTGGGATCTCAAATTGGTCAGCGATGGCAAAAATAACGCCGCCTTTCGCAGTACCATCCAACTTGGTCAGAGAAATACCCGTCAATCCCACAGCCTCATGGAATAGTTTAGCCTGACTTACTGCGTTTTGGCCTGTGCTGGCATCCAATGTCAGCATAATTTCATGCGGCGCATCTTCGTCCAGCTTTTTCATTACCCGAACGATTTTTTTCAACTCTTCCATCAGGTGAGATTTGTTCTGCAATCGTCCTGCAGTATCTGCGATCAGAACATCAACACCCTTCGCCTTGGCTGATTGAATGGCATCAAAAATCACTGAGGCTGGATCGGCTCCGGTATGCTGGGCAATGACAGGGATTTTGTTGCGTTCTCCCCAAACTTGCAATTGTTCTACGGCTGCTGCACGGAAAGTGTCCCCGGCTGCCAGCATGACAGATTTGCCCTGAGACTGGTATTGGCGCGCCAATTTACCAATCGTGGTCGTTTTGCCGACGCCGTTTACGCCCACCATTAAGATGACATAAGGGAATTTACCTTCAATCTCCAGCGGCTTATCAACTTTTGCCAGAATGCCTGACATCTCTTCTTTCAATTTAGAATACAACGCTTCCGCATCTTTCAATTCTTTGCGGCTGGCGTGGGTTGTCAGGCTGGTGATGATTTTGCGGGTTGTTTCAACTCCCACATCGGCAATGAGTAATTGCTCTTCCAATTCTTCAAACAGATCATCATCAATTTTTTTGCCGCGAAATAACCCCAAAAAGCCGGAGCCAAGGTTTTGGCGAGTTTTCACCAAACTACGCTTTAAGCGCGCAAAAAAACCTTCTTTGGTTGGGCGTTCCTGCTCTTTAGGTAATGCAGCTTCTTCGGCTAAACGCTGTTGTTCTGCTTCTTCCTCAGCACGGCGAGCGGCTTCTTCGGTTAAACGCTGTTGTTCTGCCTCTTCCGCAGCATGGCGGGCAGCTTCTTCCGCTAAACGTTGCTGTTCTGCTTCTTCCGCAGCACGGCGGGCTGCTTCTTCGGCTAAGCGTTGCTGTTTTGTTTCTTCCTCAGCGCGGCGGGCAGCTTCTTCCGCCAAGCGTTGCTGTTCTGCCTCTTCCGCAGCGCGGCGGGCAGCTTCTTCCGCCAAGCGTTGCTGTTCTGCCTCTTCCGCAGCACGACGGGCGGCTTCTTCGGCTAAG
>NZ_VCDN01000108.1:0-7714 GCF_033949405.1 Xenorhabdus santafensis
GGTGGGCGAAACAGAAACCGCCCTGGCGCAAATCTGGCAGGCATTATTGGGGCTGGAGCGTGTCGGCCGCCATGACCATTTCTTTGAGCTCGGCGGGCACTCGCTGCTGGCAATCCAACTGGTGGCCCGCATACGCCAAGTGCTGGCAAGGGAGTTACCGTTACAAACGCTCTTTGCTCAACCGGTGCTGATGGCGCTGGCCCGCACGCTGACAGACACAGCTGAGACAACTCAGGCAGTTATCCCTGTGGCTGATCGCGATCAGCTCCTGCCCCTGTCCTTCGCCCAGCAACGCCTGTGGTTCCTTGCCCAGCTTTCTCCCGCCGCCAGTCTGGCCTATCATCTTTCCGCTGCATTGCGCCTCACGGGTTCACTCAACCGCCAAGCATTGTCTGCCGCATTTGATAGGCTGGTTGCCCGCCATGAAAGCCTGCGCACCCGTTTTATTTCCATAGAAGGACAACCTTGCCAGTATATCGATCCTGCTGACATCGGCTTTACTCTGTCCTGCCACGATTTGCGCCCGTTGGATCCCACTTTGCACAACCACCATATTGTCGAGCTCCTTGAACAGGAAACCCGAACTCCCTTTGATTTTATTCAAGGGCCGCTTATGCGCGGTCAACTGTTGCAACTGGCAGATAAAGAACATGTGTTGCTGCTTACCCTGCATCACATTATTACTGACGGCTGGTCTCTCGGTGTGTTGGTGCGCGAGCTGGGGGAATTCTACCGCGCGGCACTTGATGGTCATGATACTCCTTTGCCACCGCTGCCCATCCAATATGCGGATTATGCAGTCTGGCAATACGGGCAGTTATCAGGCATTCCACCACAAGATGCGCACTCACAACGCGCACCATTACAGCAAACACGCCTCGCTGAACAGCGTGATTTCTGGCGAGCCCAACTTGCGGATGCTCCGGCGTTGCTGACTCTGCCGACGGATCGCCCGCGCCCTACGGTACAGACTTATGCCGGTGATCAGGTTTCTTTCCACCTTGATGCCACACTCCTGAAATCACTTAAGGCGCTCGGGCAACGCCATAACTGCACCTTATTTATGACAGTTTTGACCGCGTGGAGTATCGTACTGGCCCGCCTCAGTGGTCAGGATGATATTGTCATCGGCACGCCGGTCGCTAACCGACCACACCATGAACTGGAAGGATTGATCGGTTTCTTCGTCAATACCTTGGCCTTGCGCGTTACTCCGCATGATGGCATCAGTGTGGCCGATTTGCTGACACAAGTCCGGAAACGGGCGCTCGCCGCCTATGACCATCAGGATTTGCCTTTCGAACAGGTGGTGGAAACGCTGCAACCTGAGCGCAATCTCAGCTACAGCCCTATTTTCCAAGTGATGCTGGCACTGAACAACACTCCGGCTCAAGAGTTGGCATTACCCGACTTGCAGTTCACTCCCTTTGAACAGACACAGCATACCGCTCATTTCGACTTAACCTTATCACTGGCCGAAACTGAGGCAGGTTTAGCCGGTTCCATGGCTTACGCCGTTGATTTATTTTCTCCTGCAACCGTTGAGCGTATGGTGGATTATTTAATCAACATACTCACGGCAATGGCAGCCAATGAGAACCAAAACATTGCCACTCTACCAATGTTGCCGGACTCAGAGCGGCAGCAACTTTTGGTGGATTTCAATGCCACTCAGGCGGATTTCCCGCAAGATGCCCTGACTCACCAGCTTTTTGAAGATCGGGCGAGACAATATCCCGATGCTACAGCTATCGTCGCTGGCAACCAGACAATGACTTACGGTGAGCTGAATCAGCGTGCGAACCGTCTGGCGCATTATCTGATTGCGTTGGGCGTAAAACCCGATGATCGTGTGGCGATTTGTATTGAACGCAGTCTGGATACCGTGGTGGGGATACTCGCCATTCTCAAAGCCGGTGGGGCTTATGTGCCACTCGACCCGACCTATCCGACCGAACGGCTGGTCTATATGCTCGAAGATGCCGCCCCGCAAGCATTGGTCACTCAAGCCGAATTGCTCGACAAACTTCACCGCGCCATTCCGCTCCTCAGTATCATACCTGCGGTCGTGCTTGATGACCGCAATGCGCTATTGAAGGCACAACCGACCCACAATCCAGATCCACAAGCGTTGGGGCTGACATCACGCCATCTGGCCTATGTGATTTATACCTCAGGTTCGACCGGAAAACCCAAAGGTGTCATGGTTGAACACCGCAATATCAACCGATTGATTATCAATAATGCTTATGCGGATATTGGTACAGACGACTGCGTTGCCCATTGTGCCAACATTGCGTTTGACGCATCAACGTGGGAAATCTGGTCTGCCCTGCTCAATGGCGGGCGCCTGCACATCGTTCCACAATCCGTCTTGCTTGACCCGGTACAATTCCGCGATTCGCTTCTCCAAGGACAAGTCACGGCCCTTTGGCTAACGGTCGGGCTGTTCAACGAATATCTCGATACTCTCCGGCCACTGTTCGGACAATTGCGCTATCTGCTTGTCGGCGGTGATGTCCTCGACCCCCGTAAAATCCAACAGGTGCTGTCAGCGGATACCAAACCACAACATCTAATCAATGGATATGGCCCAACGGAAACCACAACGTTTGCCGCGACTTATTTGATTACGCCTCCGGTTGATGTTTCTCGTTCCATTCCCATCGGCCACCCGATTGCCAATACCCGGATTTATATTCTGGACTCGCATGGTCAACCGCTCCCCCTTGGCGTTGCCGGTGAAATTCATATCGCGGGCAGCGGAGTGGCACGAGGCTACCTGAATCAACCTGAATTGACCGCAGAGCGCTTTATTGCTGATCCTTTCTCTCCCGAACCGGAAGCCCGCATGTACAAAACCGGTGATCTCGGCCGCTGGCTGCCTGATGGCAATATCGAATATCTGGGCCGCAATGATTTTCAAGTGAAAATACGCGGTTTCCGCATCGAACTGGGGGAAATTGAGGCAAAACTTGAGCAGTGCAAAGGCGTACGCGAAGCGATAGTATTAGTTCGTGAAGAGAGTCAAAAACGGTTGGTTGCGTACTTGCTGCCCCAAAAAGGGGTTGAACTTGTGCCCGCCGAACTGCGTCAACAGCTTGTCCAGGAACTTGCGGAGTACATGCTGCCCAGCGCTTTTGTAACATTAGACGCATTTCCCCTGACGCCCAATGGCAAACTCGATCGTCAGGCACTCCCCGCGCCGGATGCCTCGTCTATGGTGGCACACGGCTATGCTGCGCCGCGCGGTGAAATAGAAATCACTCTGGCCCAAATTTGGCAAGATTTATTGGGATTGGAACAAATCGGCCGCCATGACCATTTCTTTGAACTCGGTGGTCACTCACTACTCGCCATACAGCTCTTGAACCGTATGCGCGAGCAAAATATGGAGATTTCGCTGACGACCTTGTTTACATACCCAACATTGTCTGATTTGGCTTTAACTTTCGATAAAGGACTTACCATGTCAGTATCCCCGTTTGATGCAAACCCTGTGCCGCTCAGCCCAGCAGGCTCTTTGTTGCCGCTGTTCCTGGTGCACGAAACGTCCGGCGACCCACTGGTCTATTCACCACTGGCTGCCCTTCTGCCGCCGGAGCTTCCGGTCTATGCATTGCAGGCCCTTGGTATTCATACGCTCGATAACCCGCCGACCTCCATTGAGGCACTGGCCGCCTGTCATATTCTGGCCATGCGCCGAGTTCAGCCACAAGGGCCTTACCGATTGGCAGGATGGTCGATTGGTGGCTTGATAGCCTATGAAATCGCTCAACAGCTCATAAGCCAGGGGGACGTTGTCGAATTCCTCGGTATGATCGATTCGTACCATCATTTCAATACAGACAACAATGCCTCAATAAATACCGGGCAACCTGCAAGTGCAGGGGCGGAAGCAAAACAAATTGAGTACGTCATTGACTCTTTGCGCACCCAAGCGAACATAAACGAACAGGATTTGAAAAAACTTCACCAATTCAGCGAATTGGGGCCGGTTCTTGATTTCTGCATTGAACAGCAGTGGCTGCCCGCCAACATCACAAGCGGGGATATTCTTCTTCGGTTGCATACCGCGGAAATGGTTACCCGGCTTGGCCAAGAGTATCAGGCAGCAAAATCAAACCTGGCGATTCACCTGTACACCGCGGATGAACTGGCCAGCGATGACAACTGGCGTGGCTGGCAGGATATCGCCGGCAGCTATTCTGCGCTCCACCCCATCGGCGGAACGCATTTCTCCATCATGCAGCCACCGTTACTGAACCAGATAGTCGACTCAATCACCGAGCATTTGCAGGCGGTTCCGCCGTTTGACCCGCGCGTTATCATCCAATTGGGTTCTCAATCTGTGTCGCCGCTGTTTTGCATGCCCGGCGCAGGTGCCAGCCCTTCGAGTTTACTTGAGCTGGCGATGTCATTCCCGCAACAACTTCCGGTATATGCATTACAGGCTCGGGGATTCACGGCCGAGCACAGTTTCCCCTATGCCAGCGTTGAAGGTATCGCCCGTGCTTATATTCAGACTATCCGCCAAATCCAGCCCCACGGCCCTTATCACCTGCTGGGGCACTCTTTTGGTGGTTGGATAGCCTTTGAAATGGCTTTGCAGCTACAAGCTGAAGGGGAAGTAGTCTCTGATTTGATCCTGATCGATACCGATGAACCAGAACAATCAGGCCATGCCCTTGAATTACCCGGCAAAACCAAATTGCTCAATAGAATTGACACAATCATGGAGCTCATTGATATCTACAATATGATATTGGATACCCCCCTGCCACTTATCCGGCAACAGTTTGAAAAATTGGATACTGATGAACAGACCCAACTTCTGCACAACAGCTTGGTGCAAGCCGGTCTTTTCCCTGCCAAAACGCCAATATCCATGCTGCAAGGAATTATCCGCGTCATGCAGGCCAATTTGAACACCCGCTATATCCCCCGCTCCCGCTATGAAGGTGTTGTCCATGTGATCAGCGCAGAAGAGGGAGACAAGGACGAACGGGAAAACCGTGAAACCCAGTGGAGTAACCACATTGGAAAACTAAACACAATGCTTGCACGCGGCAACCACATGACCATGCTATCCTCCCCACAAATCGAGCATTGGATCATGGAACTCTGGCAAAAGATGGATTATATCAACAACCCGAATTCTGCATTCTGGTTTGAAAAAGCAAAACCCCAAAGTTTTATGTAGGCAATGATGGTTTTATGCGAGGGAGATAAATAGCCTGTAGCGATATACTTTGTGGATTTTGAGTTGCGTCAAGGGGGCAAGGGAATGCTTCCCCGACGAGAGCATGGATAACCAGACATAAACACATGAACGATATTATTTGTGACCCTACGAGGCAAACTATGCTGTATTCTCTTGACAGCCTGAATTGCGGTGACATGGATAAAGCAACGCTTCATCCCTCCGGCCGGGATCCTCAGGAATGGCAAGCATTACTTGAACAATTTCTCTCCCACGGCAGCGAAGAAGGGCTTCTTGAGCTGGAAACAAACATCACAAGTGACCCTGTAACATATTGTTGCCACGGATTAAACAAGCCAGTGAAAGAACTGGCGGAACTGGAAGCGAATTTTTCATCGGTCATTATTCCCGAGCTTCCGGTCAATAGCAGTGCCTATGCCCGGCATTTGAGTGAAGACATTCTCAATCAGGTTGTCCCTGTGTCATCCCCCACTTTTGTTGGTCACATGACTTCTGCTCTTCCCCAACATTTACCGGCAATGGGCAAGATATTAACTGCCCTGAACCAAAACGTGGTTAAGCTGGAAACCTCCCATATCCTGACTGCCCTGGAACGCCAAGTATTGGGCATGATGCACAAGTTGGTCTATAACTGCGACGAAACCTTCTATAACCAGTGGCTCCACAATGGTGATTATGCACTGGCGACCTTCTGTTCTGGTGGTACGTTGGCTAACTTGACAGCGATGTGGGCATGCCGGAACCAACTTCTGCCGGCCGACGGAGATTTTGCCGGCCTTGCCCGCGAAGGACTCGCCAGAGGTCTTATCCATTATGGTTACAGCGGCTTGGCTATTCTGGTTTCGGAATTAGGACACTATTCGCTGAAAAAAACGGTGGATGTACTCGGTCTGGGGCAAGACTCCCTAATCAAGATTGAAACTGACCGAAATGGACGGATTTGCACCAGCGCCCTGCTGGCTAAGTTACAGGAATTGCGCCAACGCAATATCAGACCGATGGCAATTGTCGGCATCGCGGGTACAACAGAAACCGGTTCAATTGACCCGCTCAATGCGCTGGCGGATATCGCTGAACAAGAACAGTGCCATTTTCATATTGATGCAGCTTGGGGCGGAGCCAGTTTATTGTCAGAACGCCACCGGCATTTATTCGCAGGTATAGAGCGTGCTGATAGCGTCACGATTGATGCTCATAAACAAATGTATGTACCAATGGGAACCGGCATGGTGCTGTTTCGCCAACCCAGTCTGGCCAGCGCCATTTCACAGCATGCCAATTATATCGTGCGCAAGGGTTCGAAAGATTTGGGACGCCATACGCTGGAAGGTTCACGTTGTGCGATGTCCCTCATGCTGCACAGTAACTTTCACCTGCTGGGCCGGCGGGGATTTGCCCAACTAATAGATGCAAGTATCGAAAAGGCCCAGCAATTTGCAGTACTTATTCGTCAACAAGAAGATTTTGAGTTAATCAGCGAGCCAGAACTTTGTTTACTGACTTATCGCTATGTGCCACCGAAAGTGTTGCAAGCCTTGCATGTTGCATCAGAACCCGACAGGCAGAAGTTATACGACGAACTTAATGCGCTAAACCAGCACATCCAGACAATGCAGTGGAGTGCCGGGCAATCTTTTGTTTCACGCACTACCCTCCAACCCACGCAATGGGACAGACAACCGACAACAGTTTTACGTGTTGTGCTCGCCAATCCACTGACAACGATGGAAATACTGGAGGAAATGCTTAAAGAACAGCGCCAACTGGCACAGAAAAGCCCACATTGGCACACACTACAGGCATTGGCTCATTGAGTGCATAAGCTCATATCCCGATGAAAAAACTCAGCCCTGACTTAAGATTTTATCAATGCTTAAATTGATTAAAATCATTAAATGGACTGAGTTATTCATTCATTTTTAGATAATCGTTTCGTGGTTCAAAGAATTAAACTTCCCTCATGATTTTATTATGGTTAAACATGATTTAAATTCACCTCTTGAGCAAAACAAACATAATAAGCCAGATTGCCATTCCCTGTGCTGTTAAAGGTGTTTGAATTTTATTATTTATTGAACCACATCCGTTGAATAACATCCTTTAATTAATGTTCCCCTACGGCCTTTATCTCATTGAATCTCATTAAGACTCTGATTGAACTTAAAACCTCCGATAAATTAGACATCTCTTATTAATTAACATTAATTAAAGCATTAATATAAGCATAATTAAATTAAAGAAAAACATTAATGAATAATTTGGCTATATATTTATATCTATTCTTTTAAAAAAAACAATTGCCTTGACAATGACTAACCGCTAACGTTATTAATTCATAACCTGATAAAAAATCTCAAATACTCGGCATATATATTCAATATATACGCAATGAATTTCAAGTTGCATCGCGGCAGCAAGGGAATTCATCCCCAGGAGCATAGATAACCGTATGTTTATAAAAACGGTGACTGGGGTGAATGAGTGCAGCCA
>NZ_VCDN01000109.1:0-23950 GCF_033949405.1 Xenorhabdus santafensis
CTTATTATGTGAATGCAAGTTGGCTACTTTAATTGATAGGTTTTATTTCTTTCAGATAATCAGGTGAATAACGTGACTCTATTTTTACATCAACATGAAATTCACCTGAATTATCGCCAAAATCACCCGCATAGTCGTTAAATATAAATACTAATTCACCATCGATAGGTATTGTCTTATGAAGGACTCCATTGCCAATTTCATAAGTTTTACCACCAATCTTAGCAACTAAGCTATATGCTAAATTATTAGGTTCATCTGCAACACCTTGAGGTGCGGTATATGGGTTTCCTGGACCTCCATATTGAACCCATCCTTTAGCAATAATGGATACCACATCCCCTTTTCGGAGTGTAAGCCCCGTGGGTTGACCTTGTTCAAATTTAGCAGGAACAGTTCCAGACCAATCATACATAGTATTACCTCCAAATTATATTTTGAAAATAACAAAGAAATTAAGATTGTGATTCTTGAACATCAGGCATTTGTATTCTAACTGAAACAAATCTTCCTTCGGGGATATCAATTAAATCACCGTCCACGTAACCTTCACGTATATTTCTGGCGAAAGTGGGTGCATCTGAATGTTCACGGTGGTAGGTCATCAATTTGATGGATCCATCGGGAAGGATTTCATGATTAATCCATATCATTGGTAGATCGTTCTGACATCTCGGAATTTCTACGCAGCCTACGGCTTCGTCATTCATTAAACCCATAACACCTTTAATGAGATAAGTACCTTTTGATAAACGTTCGACAATAACACTTTCGGATTTTTTGTTGGTAGTATATTTACCATTTGAGTAAATTAGAACTGTAGGGGTTAATTTTTTAATGCAGCCATTATTATCTGTAGTGGTATTAATTTCTGACCAAATTTTACCGCCTACGCGTCTCCCCCCTTTGTGTCCTTCCCCTCCGTTAATAAAATAATAGGCATATAAATCTCCTGACGAACGAATATATATTTGGCCCGTATCATAATCTAGCAATCCAAAATTAATTCCTTTTGCATATCCATTAGCAGAGCTACTAACACTAAACACGCCAGAATATTCGGAACCCGGAACATAACCAAAAACTGTAACATCATTCAGTGCATTAACATCTTTTGAATCCAATATAATATCATTCGTTAATGGTTTATCATTGATTTTTCTATTATCAGGCACGGCATTTTTTGCTAAATCATAGGCTTTTTTAACAGCCTTAGAAGTTGCAACAGTTATTTCACTATCACTGTCCGTTTCATTACTAAGAGTAACAAGGCCCTTATCTTCCATTGTCGCATATGGATGATTGCGACTAGCGGCATGTTCTTCAATTGCTTCTTTAATGGCTTTTTTGACATCGGCCATTGTGGGAACATCTACAGAATTACTACTGTCTCGAGTACTCATATTTATTCCCTCATATAATCAACAATACACATTGCTAAGTAACATGAAGGCGGTGGGATACTGCTCCGCCTGTGAACATCAATAAAATTGGTTCATCAATATTGGAGAGTACGGATTGATTAATATTTAATAGGTGCATGTTTTGTTGGAGGATGACAGAAAATAACAAAGGGTGGATCTTTAAAATTTGTTCATCTACTGATAAAAGTTGATGAGTATTTTATACCAAGGGCGTAAAATTCCCTTACAAATCGATGGGATGGATTATTATTAATTCGTGTAATTATCTATTTTAATTAATTAAATTTATTGGATTAATATTACAAATGAGAATGTTTAGTCAAGGAAGTGCCGTATAGGTGTGAGTTTTATCTAATAGCCTAAGAAATAAAAGTGAAAATTTTCGGAAGAAAATAAAATTGGAATGGAATGAGAAAACATTCCGCCCTGCGGAGAAAAAAGGCCGAGAGAATTAAAACTGAAAACTACATTGTGATTGCGGGTTTGCCGCAAGCCTCTTTCGATTCCCAGAGCCAGTTATTTGTGGATTGATGCGGAAAATATGTGAATTTATGCAGGTTAGATAAATTCTCACCAAAAATAAATTGTTTAGGGTTTTAAATATTTCTCACCATAGTGACTGAGGTTATATTTTATTTATTGGAGCATGAGTTTAAAATAATCAGTGTGTTGATGCATTTAATAGATCACGAAATTTCAGTAAAAACCCACCAGCATGGCAGGCGGGTTTTTATTATTCATTCAGTTATAAAAGAGAGATTTTATATTAATAACCTATAGCAAACCAATAAGACTGGGCTTCTCCACCATGAGCATAATATGTAAATCCTGTTGATGTTATATCCTTGGCAACTATATTATCACTACTTCTCCCACTGATGCTTGACAGGGTTAATTGCACATTCAAACAATTATGAGGAAAATTAATAGGGAAATAAATTCGGGTTTCATCATATGCTCTATTTATCACTCCCCATTGATGAATGACTCCTGTAGAACCACATTTCCACCAGCCATTTTGAAGTATTGATGCAGTATTATTCATAAACCCCCCAAGTAAGTATGATAGGAATATTATAAAGATAATTTAGAGTCGTTTGATGCGGTCTAAATAACACCATAAAAGAAGATGAACGGCAATGCATATTATTTATAAGTCATTGATGATAGTGAACTGATTTATTTTGTGAGTGATGTGTTTTGAATTGTTATATTTATTATTTGGAATAATAAGTTTGTTAGATTGAATTTTATAATGCCAGGCGCACCAGAACGTGGAGAGTGAAGTGAAAAGGGATGTTAAATGTGTCTAGCTAGATTTAAATGAAAAATAAACTGTAAATAATAAAACAACTATTATACCTACCGTAGTTAACAATCCCCAGTAACTTTGGAAAAAATAAAAAACAAAAACTGACCAGCCCAAAATACATAACGCAGGAATATAAGACCATATCATGTAAGAAAAAACACTCTTAAAATATGATGTTATTTCTCTTTTTAACCATTCTTTACTAAACATATCCTATATCCTAATAATATTAGCTGAAATTAAATTGTAACCAATGAATACTATCATAACCGAATAAATAGTCTAACATATTGTTGGAGGATTATTGAATTTCATAGTAAACAATGACGGTAAAATGGCTATCACTATTGCGAGTGATCAGGGGGGCTAATTTTTTTCTAATTATTTACTCAATCCATTCTTGCTACTTGATTTTCATTCATAGATGAAAACCAATAACTAATTTTGAAAGAATAGCTGTGCCTTCTACATTATCACTATAGTAGTGAAACTATTATGTTTTGTTTCTTTGATTTCGTTTCTATAATCACAATCGATAGTTCAGATACATTCCGCCGGACATTGATAATTATTGATGTGGTTGTCCTGAACTAAAGCCCAGTATTCCAGCTATTATAAAAAATCATTATAGTTGGAAATGAAATCTATGGACACACTCCATTTTTGCAACACCAATTTGATGTATAGTGGACTTACTTAAACCTATCCGGCGTTACTATGGATAAAAATGCTGCTTCTCGATAAGCATTGCACTAGATAATCCGAAAAATATCATCGGCTTCAATGAACCATTTTGCATGGGTAACGAAATACAAATCAACCTTAGCCGTAATTCATAAAATCAAAATCTTATCCATAATCCGGATTAATTAAGTTCAATACAACAATGCAATTTTTTTGATTAGAAAGAATTCCATACCTTTTTTATTCTACATGTGATTACAAAAGGAAACGTTATGACAATACTCAATCTCTCACCCGCTGAGTTTTTTGCATTAGATGATTTTATGTATTTTCAGCAAGATCGCGTAGATGATACTGTCACAGATAACGAGGTCAAAAGTATTCTGGAAATGTCCAAGCAGCAGGGAATACTGCATATCTTGGATACCCCTTGCGGCTATGGACGCCATAGCAAAGCATTTATGAAATTGGGTCACCGTGTCACTGGTATCGATATATCACCATGCTTTATTGCTCAGGCACAAATGCATGATTTTGGCGATCGCGGGCAATTTATTCAGGGCGAAATGGACAATATGATGGAAGAACACCAATTTGACCTGATCGTTAATCTTTTTAACTCTTTTGGTTATTATCCCCATGCACGAAATATTCGTTTTCTTGAACGCTGTGCCCGCCAATTAAAATCATCAGGAGAAATCGTTATTGATACGATTAATGGCGCGACGCTGGAGTCATCTGGTTTTATGAAAACAGTCGTGATTAATAAAGGTGATGAAAATCTGATAATAAAAAAAGAAGTCTCAGGAATACAGTATGAGCAGGGAGTTAGTCTGCAATATACGATTACCTCCCACCGTAAGGATAGATCCTGTTGTACTACCTTTGATGTCGTATTTTATCGACCGGAAGAATTGGCAAGAATGCTGCATCACAGTGGCTTTAAGCAGGTTGATTTTTATTCCGGACTCGTAAGTGACAGAAACTGGAACCCAGAGAGTAAAAAGATGGTCGTTGTCGCTCAAAAATAATCAAACTGTCAATGCCTGCTTTTGGCGATGGAAAGCCAGGGCAGGTTCGCTATCAAGAATCCGGCACCAGCGGTATGCTCGCAGGGGCATCATGCCAACCACTTTCTACCGCCTGCTTGGCTTGACTATGCAGTACATCAATATTGCCTACCGCATAATATTCGCCGACTGTCAGTTGCCCAATACATTTGATTCCAGGTACGATTTCACCAACTGCATTCCGGAGGCAGAGCGAATCAGGGCAAACTTTAATTCCACCAAAAGGGTGAGCAACCGCAATACCTTGTTGCACGAGACGCTGTGCAAGGGGATAATTTTCCGGGGAATTGCTGATACCGCTGGCGTTAATTATTTTATCAACCAGAACCGATACGCCGCTGGGAACCGATATTTCAAACCCTTTAGCCAGCGGCTTAATGATGATGTTGCCATGAAGATGTTCCAGTTGCCCGCTGGCAAAGAGAGCCGTGATTTTCTGGGCATTAGGAGACGCAATGGGAATACGCAACTGCTGCCAACGTGCTTGCCAGCGTTGTGTAAAATACTGTCGTTGTTGTTCGCCAAGATGCTGCCAGGCATAGCTCACATTATTATTAAGAGCCATCAGAATACTCATCGCTGTGACACCCGGATCTGTGTTTTGTATGAACTGACTCAGCGAGCAGTTATGCGCCGAAAACTCTCGGCGCAGTAATCTGAATAATTGTGCTACGGTGATTTTGCCATGGATTGCAAAAAGCCGTTTAATTTCCACTTGGGTGAACATTTGCGGAGTGATTTTATGGTAACCGCTAACCTGACGCGGCAACGCTCCTTTGCGTGAGATGAAGTAAATTTTTTGGCACCGAGGGGCAATCGCAATCGCTGCATCATGGGCTGATAAGCGGCTGCCAATAATCGCGACACTGTCGGTATCATCGATTTTCAAGCGGTTAATAGGCCAAACAGTATCATAATAACCTGCCTGATTTTTTAGGCCGTAAGGATCATGGCAAGTTGCTGTACCAAGACATAAAAAGCACCGGCTATAGAATGCACTGGCACCATCCTCGGTCACTATCCTAAATTGCTGAGCCAGGGGAACCAAGTCTACAACCCGTTGTGGCACGATCCTGAGGCTAATACCACGTTGTGCAGCTAGCTGCTGACATCGATGCAATTGATAGCATAAAAACTGACCGAAGCGTGCGCGCGGGACAAATGCATCATGCGCAACAGGCGTGTCTGACGTATTCTCCTCAAGCCATGCTCCAAAATCTCCCTGTTCACGAAAATACATAGTATTGACGGGGCGATTAAGTAAATTAGTGCTGACATCCTCGGCGAAAGCTGTCCCCACTGCCAGTTTCTCGGGAATATCAAACAACGTTATGCTGGCTATTTCTGATTCAGGTAACTCCAGAAGGCGTGCTAAAACAGAAATGCCGGCATATCCTGTACCAATGATTGCGTAGCTTCTCATTTCATTGGCCCTTATACCCAATGTGTATGGGAAGCTACCCAGTTAGCCAGGATGTTTAGGTTTTCATCGACCTCATTGCTGTTTTTCCCTTCAACAATGGCGCTTATTATTTCACCATTAGTTAATTTCATTGGATCATAGTGTCGGCCCACGATACCAGTTGCACGGTATTTGAGGACGAAGGGGAGCGGGCAGGTTTGCTCAATAGCAGTAAGTGTGGCGTTTTGAGGCGGTACATTAAGTTGCCCGACTTGTTTGAGTGGAGTGCGTTGTAACAGCTTTTCCGGATAATTATCGTTCAGGCAAGCAGCAAGCCAGATCATTCGCGGATCTAGGCCAAAGGCGGCACCTAATTCCTCATTCACGAAACACCCCCCAAGCCGGCATGCCAACTCACCAAAAATAATTTCATTCTGTTTGTTGACGAAGACCTCCAGATGGAGCAAGGCATTTTCTTCTGTGGGAAATACTTCCTCCGCCAGACGTCGCGCATAGGCAATAAGTTTCTGATGAAGAGGATTGTCATCTTCCATGACCAGCCCAAGCGTAGAACCCGACAGAAAATCCAGGCAGGATACGGTAGCGCGCGAGGCTGATACAAAGATAGGTTTGCCGCGTAGGTAAAGGCTGTTTATCTGATAGGGTTCGCCCTCAATGAATTTTTCAATCAAAAGATTGTGATAATGCAAAGGAGTAAGTTGTGACAGATAATTGTTCAGCTCGCTATCATTTTTAACCACGACTACGCCCTGTGAACCTCGTCCATCATTGGGTTTTATTACACATGGGTAACCATATTCCTCAATAAAAATAGCGATCTCAGTGGCATTATTGACGAGTGCCATTGCAGGAATGGCGATTTGATGACTCTGCACCAAAGATTTCATCAAAAATTTGTCCCGGAAAAGCATCGCCGATTGTGCACGCCCATGCGTCAATTCCAGACGATCGCTGATGCGGGCGGCTCTCAGTACATCAATTTCAGCAAGAAAGTGAACGCCTGTTACGTTATTGTCCCGGGCAAAGCGATACAAATCGAGTTCAACTAATGAGTTATCATTAAAATTGTCATAAAAACGTACAGTAATGTCAGCGCCCAGATGCTGAGTAATTTCTTTTTGCTGGCTGGCGCAGGTTGCAATGACCAGCGGTGCAGTTTTCTGCAATGAAAGCCATTCTGTCTTTGGATGTTGAAGGATAATTTTGGGAGGGCATAATAATATATTCATGAAAACTCCTAAATGCTGTCAAATATAATAAAAATGAGAGCATGAAAAAGAGTAGGGTGAGGTGCTTATATTCTCAATACTAAAGTTGAATTTCATAATTATTTCTCTGTACCAATGAAATTGAATAATATTTCCCTGCTTGCATCATACATAGAGTAATAATCAAGATAATTTAAAATAGATACGGTTTATCCACGCTTATGTGGCAAATACCAAAAAATCAGAAAAATTAAGATAATAATGGGGCATATACGTATTTGTAGCGAACGTATTTAATGTTATACACAAGTTTGTCGGGTTCAACAAAAAAGATACAGTTTATGAATCAAATCACATCAAGCACGTAACATTAATAGTGATACCTAACCAACGAATAATTCCACTGTTGGTTTTTATGAAACAATTGAAGGCAAACAAGGGCTTTAAATTGACCAATGTAATTAACTGTATATATTGGGAATTTAGAAATAAGGAACGCTGTTTGTGATTTAGACACACTATCCGATCAATGATAATTATAGGAACAGCTACTCTTAATCTGTATTGCAATCTAATGATTAAACTAAATTTTATGTTGAACATTGTTGCACAGTTGTTATATAACGGAATAAATATTTCTTAACACATGAGTGATGTAAGTGTCAGAACCAAATAAAATTCTTCTCTTTTCCTATGGAACGCTGCAACTTGAGTCGGTGCAACTTTCCTCTTTTGGCAGATTGTTGAAAGGCCACAAAGATACAATCCCCGGTTTTCGTAAAGAAATACTGGAAATTAAAGACCTTGATGTCATCCAAAAGAGTGGTGAAAGATTCCATCCAGTTGTTTTACCTTCAAAAGATCCATCTGATGAGGTAGAAGGAATGGTATTTGAAATTACCGAAAATGAACTTGCTGCTGCGGATAGATATGAAGTTTCCGATTACGAACGTATAAGTGTACACTTAAGCTCAGGCAAGTATGCTTGGGTTTATGTCAAAGCCTCATAGATAAATCTTGCCATTCGAGAGTGAGACAGTAATTCGATTGACTGTCTCCGCAAGTGATCACAATGGCAAATTTATAATTTTGCATTTAGTTTATTTGCCCTCTAATTTCAATTATTGCATTCTACTGAAGATGGTTTATAGCGTATCTAATCTCCCTAACGTGGGGGAATTATTTTTTGGAAAATGTCCAGCATGAACAACTGTTGTAACAAGAGACTTGCAACGGCGTAAGAATAGTGAAAGCTATAAATCTCTTGTAGTTAGGTGTAATCATGATATGGACATACTTTAATAATATAAAAGGTATTTAAAATGAAAAAATGGTTAGTAGCTGCGGCTTCAGTACTCGTTCTTTCAGGCTGTAAGGTTGATGTTGAAACAAAAGTGAATACGGATGATTTGACATCGGCTGAGCATAAACTTGTTCAAGGGAATATTAATGTTGAAGTATCTTCCTGTACTAACTACGAAGATTCACGTCAAGAATCAAAAGATTTAATCAAGTTAAAACAGCAAATACCCACTATATTTGCAGATGCTAAGTATGTCGAATGTTATAGAAAAAACTTTGACTCCTATGCGCACTTTACTATTCCTGTTGCGGTGGGGGTGTTCCCGGATAATGGTCAATTAGGAAATAAAGCGGAAGTTTATATTCTTTCCCAGAAAAAAGCCTATGCAGGTGCAGTGATTCAAAAAAATGTGCTTGCTAAGATTAAAAAGGCACAAAAAGATATGATGGGAAAACTGGATATCAGGATGAGTGTTATTCTTGAAAAGGGTTCTAAACCTGTGCCAACGCTGATTAGCCTTGGAACTTATATGACAAACGCAAAAAATAAAGATGTTCCTCTCGTGGCCAATGGGGTCAATCTGGCTAAGGAAATGAAATTCAGGCTCTCGGATGTTTCCAATTCAGCGTTGTCTAATGGTGAATATGTTCCTTTCCTCGTTACACCTGACTATTTCGATTCCTTCCGGGCAGATAAAAAATAGCCTGTTTTATTTTGATACAAGACGATAATTATGTTTATTTCTGGGCCGCAGAAATGCGGCTTTTTCAGGGCATGGCTCCCGTGAGAAACATTACTTTGTATTTCACACCAAATTTTCCAATATCTGGACACTGATGTCCAAGCCTCAGTATGTTGGTATATTCCAAAATTCATCATCTGCATAGTCAATTTTCTCACTGACCGCAAAGATAAATTTGCTGTAGCAGTTATAGGGATTAATTAAAATATTCGGTCGATAAAGATGTTTGCCCCTTCCTTAGGGCATGAGTTAAATACTGCCTTCCCGCTCGATTACGAGTATTCTTGCCTCTCCGAGTGGATGGGCAACATGTTCAGTCCCAACGGTTGCGTAAAATATGTCGCCAGTATTTAATGTTGCGATTTTTTCCTGTCCGCTATCTTTGTAATGCATATTGACAGTACCATCCATTACGGCAAAGACTTCCTCACCATCGTTGATGTGCCATTTATAGGGTTGATCTGTCCAGTGCAATTTAATCGTGACACCTTCAAGATTAGTGATAAGGCGAGAACCCCATGCCTGCTCAGTTTTAAACTTCTTACTTTTAATATGTTCCATAATTTAGGTTCATCTCGGGTGGTTAGCTATTGTTAATATATTATGGTGTTTATTTTATTGACACAAGATCCTGATATTTTTCTGTAAATATCCTGTTTTTTTATATTCCAGCAAGGAATTGTTAGAGGGGATTTTATGAGGTTATCAGGCAGCCTGAATAGAAAATGAACTGGAAATAATCGCAATCAGTAACTGTATTTACTCAAGTA
Source organism: Xenorhabdus santafensis (assembly GCF_033949405.1). Classification (NCBI taxonomy): domain Bacteria; kingdom Pseudomonadati; phylum Pseudomonadota; class Gammaproteobacteria; order Enterobacterales; family Morganellaceae; genus Xenorhabdus; species Xenorhabdus santafensis. The sequence goes on from NZ_VCDN01000109.1 coordinate 9,937, forward strand.
AAGAGTGTATAAAGATAAATAAATACTGTTTCCCCAGAATCCGCATTTTTGCTTTATTCCTTTGAATGATTAAAACCATCTAATCGCTATCTATATGGCCTTCTGTCACTATAAGGCAACATTTCAAGAAATGTGCAGGATACCGATCAAGCGATTCGGCAATTTTGGTTTTAAGAAATAGTGCTCATATTAAGGCTATTTTGAGATATTTTTTTCCACCAAACTCATTTTTTACCGAACTAGCTTTCCGATACCCTGCGGAAAATAACTATTAGATTTTATCTGTAAAGCCTTTCAGGCAGAGCTCTGCGCCTTTAAATTAATTGTGAATAGTTACACTCTCATCGACAGAAATACGTCCCATGCGGACATGATGAGTAGGGGCGTTTGAGTCTGCATACCCAAATGAAATACCGAACAGCAGGCGATATTGTTCTGATACACCCAGAATTTCCCTGACCACATCAGCATGAAAACCAAGTAAAGTTTGTGGGATACCCGCATAACCTCTGGCAGCAAGAGATAAAAGAAATGTCTGACCATACATACCCATATCTGATGCAACACGGATGCCATCACCAAATGAAGGCATGAACAGAAAAGCGACGTGAGGCGCACCGTAAAATTTGAAGTTCCGTAAATAGGCTTCGTTTCGTTTGGCTTTATCTTCCCGTGCGACACCAAGGGTTTCATAATAAATTCGAGCCTGCTCTTGGCTTCGATCAAAGTAATCTCCGTAAAAATCAGCGTAATCAAAGGAAAAGTCAGGTGTTATAAGACCTTTTGACGTGTTTTGCAGCATCGCCTCAGTAAGCGCCTCTTTTGTTTTACCAGAGGCAATATGTACATGCCACGGCTGGGTATTACAGTTAGAAGGAGAGTTCTGGGCATCAGCCAAAACCTGATGTATTTGCTCATCCGTAAGAGGCGTGGGCAAAAATGCGCGAGGGGAAAAACGGTTGCGAACGGTTTCATCAAATGCCAGTGTAGTTGTATTCATTCATTTTCTCTTTATTGTCAGTGAGTTCAAAATGTTGATGGGTATTTTAGGCGTGTGAATCGTTCGGAAAAACCATATAATCTCGCAAACACTTTTGCGGATTTTGCACAAATGAAGGATTTAACCCAAATAAATGCCCGTTCAATGCAAATATTTCTTGCCATTCTTGGGGAAGGGAGCCTGTCTGAAGTCGCCAGGCGAGAAGGCATTGCGCCTTCTTCAGTTTCGCGAACGGTGCAGCTACTGGAACAAGCCCTTGAAACACCACTGCTTTACCGCAATACACGGGCTGTGTCTGCAACAGATGAAGGGCGAATGTATGCAGATGCCTTCAGGAATATTCTTCAGCAATTGGATGAAACACAGGCTTTGATTGGGGAAAGAAAGCAGATCCCCAGCGGGCGTTTCCGTTTCAATGCTCCGTTATCCTTTGGATTACTCCACATTACTCCGTGGGTTGGGGAACTCAGTAACCTCTACCCTGAATTATCCCTTGAACTCAATCTGACAGATGATTTTATTGATCCGTTGGTGGAATCGACTGATTTATTACTGAGAATTGCCCCCATGAAAGACTCCGGTTTTCATGGCCGGTTCATTTCCAATCAAACGCACTATTTGGTTGCAAGCCCGGAATATTTGGAAAAACACGGCACTCCGACAAGGCCCGAAGATTTAAAGAAACATCATCTTCTAATGTACAAAGGTGTGATGGGGCCACAATGCTGGTCATTTCAGCGAGGGAAGGAAAATATTCAATTTATACCTGAGCCCAAGATAGCTTCAAATAATGCAGAAATGCTCACTCGTGCGGTTGAAGATGGGGCGGGAATTATTTTGTTTCCTGACTGGCAGATAGATAACTCAATGAAGCAAAAGAGAGTGATAGAGATCAACATGGATTATGATGTTTCAACAGGAGCACCTGAACAATCAATATACATGCTCTATCCCGGGAATCGATATCCGTCGTTCAATACCCGGGTTGTTATTGATTTTTTTCTGGAAAAATTTGGCACTCCTCCGTACTGGAAATAGAGAAGTTTGGTCAGTTTATAATGGCTTAACAGATGCTCAAGGCATCACAGTAAATATAACAATAAGCAAGGCCCCTACATGAAAAACAAAATAATAGAAATTCTTCAATACGAATTAAAAGAAGGAACAGGTAAACAATTTCATCAAATAATGGTTGATATCAGTGTGCCTTTACATCGCTCGCAGGGAATTGATGTTATTAGTTTTGGAAATTCATTGCATCATGAAGATTCTTACTGTCTCATGCGTGCATTCAAAGATATGAATGACTTATCAACGGTGTTGGATAAGTTTTATAAAAGTGATGAATGGATTAATGGGCCAAGGACAGAGATCATTGAAAAAATAAATAACAGTGTTAAAACTGTTGTTGAAATGCCAGAATCCGTGATAAATGCATTGCGAATAGAGTGACTATTTATAGCAACCAATTATATTTTTTATATGCGGGTTATCAATTGTAATATTGATAACCCGTTTGCTTTTAAGTAGGTTAGACGCTCTTTAAATTCAGGTAAGGGAAGAAAGCATATGATCGGTAAGGATTATGGATTAATTGACAAGAATATTAATGCTCATCTTTCAGGCACACATTTAGAGACTATCACCGTCAAAATAGCACCGGCAGGTACGATATATACGAATGAAGCTGGTGAAATCAGCCATTCAAAATTTGGGCATGCCTGGGTTGAATTTCAGGGGGAGTCTATCGGATGGGGCACAGGTGAAACCAAGGAAATCGGCGGGGCTGATAATATTACGTTTAAAGACTCAGCAGGATACGATAAATTTCAAGTCACTAGCATCACATATCCACTATATACCGAGCAGGTAATCAAAAATATTGAAAATTATCTCTCCGATGTCATTAATGGTGTTTTTGATGGTGAGTTTGGTTCATTTCCCAAAGATTATCATCTCCTTAAAAATAACTGCATCAAATTTGTCAATTCTATTCTGTCCATTACGCGTGAAGGCGGCAATGCGGATGCCATCCCTGATTTAATCGGTATTTCACCGAATATGATAATCGATAATATGGATTGCAGTGTCCAGATATTTAAAGAAATAGACTCAGCTTTTCCTTTTGATTTTACTGGCTCAGGTATTATTAATCTGGCGGAAAATAATGTTATTTCTTTTGAGCAATATGGCAAATCAGAACAATATGGCGAATTTTTTGATCAAAGAGAGGGGGGATTGGGATCATTAAATTTGCAAGACGACGTCGTTAAAGAAAATATGGCTAACGATAATGAATTATATGCATTAAGTGAATCCGCACTTTCAGCAATGAGCATTCTCTACGAAGAAAATGAGATTATTGACATCAATAATCATTTCATCATGAATTGGAGTGGCGGGAGCATGCAAATAGCGAACACCGACTTTGGGATAGATGAAATGATAAAGCCTTTAAATGCAACTATCGATATAGTCGGTGTCAATACTACCTTTGATACAGTGATATTATGAAAAAAGCTACCCGATATTCCTCGGGTAGCTGAGAGTTTTATTAGCCCCTTTCAGGAAGATAATAATGAAGATACTTTGAGAGTAATTCTTTGTCCATTGGGGCTAAATGCACCGGGTTTGCAGCCTTGGCTAATGCTGAATTCGTATTATTGATATCAAAAATTGGCATGTTTTCATTGACCTCCCATCGGGTTAACTGCTGATAAACACGCTCAGAAAGCATGGGCAGTAAGGACAACAATTCATTGTCATCTAGATGGGGATCGCTCGCCAGTTTAGTGAGCCATTCACTGTATGAAAGCGCCTGCAATGGGGTACCAGAACACTCCTCCAAGAGACGGAAGAAGCTGTCAATATCAACAGACTCTTCTCTCGGTGGCACAAGGTTATATGCCTGACCTAAGTTCCGTATATCACTCCCGATAGCCAAAATGGCTGCACTGACATAGTTGACCGGCACGAATTCTTTCCATTGGCGCGGTAATATCGGACAGGCACCGAGATCAATGCAACCCATGATCAGGCGTGCGACGAAATCATTGAGATTGCCGACCCCGCTAACGCTGTCGCCCATAATGAAACCCGGCCGATAGACCGACAACGGAATACCGAGCTCCCGTGCCTGCCAGATGAGTTGTTCGACAACCCACTTGCTTTGTGCATAGCCGGTATCATATTTCAGCCCCTCAACATAAGGGGTAAGGCTATCATTCTCGTAGATGCGATCCGTTGGGGTCAGTAATCCAACCGGGCCAAATGCTGCAATTGTTGATACATAATGCACGGCCTTGGCTTTGCCTTGCGTCGCGAAACGAAGAATATTCAACGTACTATCAATGTTGGAGGCTCGTTGTGTTCGATAAGGGTGAATATAGTTAACATCTGCGGCCAGATGAAAAATGACATCGTTCGTGCTGGTCAATCCACCGTAACGTTCTTCGCTTACGCCTAAATTAGGTTGAGACAAATCGCCAGCAACTGCCCTGAAACGCCCGTCAAACGAGTCGTCCCACAAACCATATTTGAAAAGATTATTCTCAATGCGTTGGTATGCGGTCGCGTCATCTTTTGCTCGCGTGAGACAAACAATGTTTATCATTTTTTCTTTGATCTCTTTGGAAACAAGGAGATCACGTAAGAAAAATGCACCCAAGAAACCGGTTGCACCTGTCAGGAAAATGGATGATCCAGCAATATTTGCCCAGTCTCTCGGTGCTTCTGTTAATGGCTTGATATCGCCCGGTAGTTGCCCATCGCGTAGCCATTCTGCCACTTCATCCTGCGCCTGCGGGGAATCGCCTTGTGAAACGATTTCGGCAAGTTGTCGAAGGTTGGGAACTTCGTAAATCGTTTGCGCTAAAAGATGCTGATCGAATTGGCGAGCCAGTTCAATCACAAGGCGCGATGCTTGCAGGGAGCTGCCGCCCAATTGAAAAAAGTTGTCATCGAGGGAAATGTTACTGTTTTTAAGGATCTTGCTCCAGATGCAATATATTGCATACTCAATATCATTGAAACCGGCAGGACGCTCTTCAGATGGTGCCTGTGTTGTGAGCAATTCTATAAGCTTACGCTGATCTGCCTTTCCATGCGGTGTCATCGGGATATTTTCGATGACGAAAATACGGGGCAGCATATATGCAGGCAGATATTCCCCCAATTTCCGAATAGCCTGCTCCCGATCGAAAGTCTCCGGCGCGTGCGGAACAACGAACGCGGCAAGGAAATCATCTTCACCTTCGTTTTTCACAGCACAGACCTTGGCTAAACTAATTTCCGGGTTTTCCAAAAGTTGAATCTCAATTTCTTCCAACTCAATGCGGTGACCGTGTATTTTCACCTGACTGTCAATGCGGCCTGAGAACATAAAAACGCCATCATCCCGTTGCCAACTAAGGTCACCAGTCTTGTAAAGCCGTATCGGTTGGGAGCTGCCGGGAAGAGTAACCTGCACAAAGCGGTCTGCATTCAATTCATCACGGTTCCAGTATCCCCGCGAGAGCCCTTCGCCCCCGAGATAGAGTTGCCCCATATTTCCCGGAGCCAGTGGTTCCATCTCATCATTCAGGACGAATGCGCTGGTATGATTGATTGGCAGCCCGATAGGAACACTGCCATCAACCAAATCGTCCAGACAGATATCGTGTGAAAGTGCAAATATCGTACTTTCTGTTGGGCCATACGCATTAAGCAGGTGTTTGGGGCGCGCGCCGGATTCAAGAACCAATTTCACCATGTGAGCATTGGGGGCTTCGCCCACAATCAAAACATACTGAATATCACGAAATGCCTGAGGGTATGTTTTTGCGATCAGATTGAAAAGGGTTGCTGTGACGGAGATAACAGAAATTTTCTTCCTTACCAGCTCAGCTTGAAAATGCTTTATATCCAATACATCCTTCTTGGAAGGCACGAAAATCATCGCCCCATTGAGAAGTGCTCCCCAAATTTCGAACAATGAAATGTCGAATGTTGGGTTGCAAGTGCAAGCAATGCGGTCTTCAGGCGTGAAGCGTACATATGTGGTATCGACGATGGTTCGCATAATGCTTTTTTTCTCGATCTGCACGCCTTTCGGTTTGCCGGTTGTGCCGGAAGTAAAGAGAACATGGGTTCGATGGTTTGGCGCCAGATTACTAATCTCTTCGTCGGCTAAGCTTTTCCCTTCAAGAAGGTCAGAAAATGAAACCAGAGTCGTGTGTAATTGGCGGGACTTGTCTGGTGAATCGGTAATAGTCCATTTCACGGCCAGATCATCCAACATATCGTTTAGACGTGCTGTTGGTACGTTCGGATCGAGAGGAACACAGCTTCCCCCCGCCATAAGAATGGCAATCTGGCTTGTGATTTGTTCAGTGCCTGGTGGCAGCAGGATTGCAACAGGCGTTTCATGTGATACTCCAAGTGACCGTAGAGAACCGGCGAGGGAGGCTGCTTGCTGTTTGAGTGTATGATAATCAAGCGCTTTTTCAGATGTGGAGATAGCGACTTTATTAGGATAATTACTGACCTGCTTCAGGAAATAAGACAGCATTCAAACCCCCTACAATATAATGGGATAATTATATCTATTTGATACCAATGATTTTTATATAAACAAACCAATGAAATAATAACATTAAGTTACTATATCGATAATGAACTAAGTGGATTTTGAATACAAGTACCCGGGGGATGCTTTATATCCCGTTTTTTGCGACGCATTTCAAAAATTTTTATTTTTTTCTTATCAACGCGTTTTTATAGATGCTTGAAGGAGTGGTTTTTAATTGGCGGGAAATGGGTATAACAGGAGTCAACAATAAGTTTTTTTGGCCAAGAGATGATTAAGTTATTTATAACAATGAGTTAATCATCTGGCACGTTGGTTATGAGGTTTTTTTCTTAGTCAGAACGGGTTAACAATGATTGTAATCGAGTCGTTTTCTGATCTGTAAAATATTCTTTAGTAATATCACCGTGGCTAACATACTCATTCATTTTACTTAAATACTCAGCCAACATTTTGAAATCGATTGTAGCTTTTTGATCAAAACTTGACGTTGAAATATATGTTTTTAACATATTAAATTCTTTATCATCAATTGCGCCAAGGACTTTAAGTTTTTTAATGAAATTAAGTTGTTCGAGTAAATCACCCGTATATTCGATAGGGGATTTAGGCTCTATTGATTCTTGGGGTTCAATCTTATTTTGGTGAAAATTATATTGCAGTGACGGTTTTTTATCTAATTTTGGTTGAGTTGATTGGAGGTTTGTTTGAGATTCATTTAACTTTAGAATAAACTTATCAAGTGTTTTAATATTAATATTATTGAATGTGTATTCCTGATAATTTATTTGTAAAATTAATTTTGAAAATAAAAAACCATTTTTATACTCATATTTATTGAGTGATTTCAGAGAAAAACGGCAATGATATTTTTTATTAAAAATATTTATTCTTACAAAGTGAATACTAATATTGGTCAATAATATTAATGTACCTTTTAGACCATCTTGATCTCCGGCCAAGACGGCAATAGGGTATTCATCAATATTTAACGTTCTAATAACATATAAGAAATCTTTTCTTTTGCCAAATGTGGTAGGAAAGTCATCGGCCAACCTATCGAATATTGCGTTTAAATCATCGTCAGATGCGGTCTTGTAATTAGTCATGGGGCATCCTTTAGTTAAATCGCCAAGCGATACAAAAATATAGCTAATTGAAATTGTTAGAAAAATAATTAAAACAATTTCTGAAGTGAAAAATTAAGCTGGTATTTTATCTCTGTTGATGAAATAACGCAAAAATTACTTGTAATTCCAAGGGAAGAGTTAAATATGATTTCATTTTACTACTAAGCAACCCATTAATAGTTAATATTGCTTAGATCAATTTTTCACTTCAATTCATTACCTGTATACTCAGGTTAATATGGTTTGATATCTGGTGGCATGGTCATGCTTGGTACAATAGTATGCCTTCGTGCCAAAAAATATACTCATAATTCACCAACACTGTGTTCTGGCTTGCTCAACTTTATTTTCAACGAAGTAATTAATTCAATTCTTTGCTAAATAACATTAATTCTTATGTTTGCTATATATTTATTTGTGTGAGATTTGGTATGTCGTACCATAGGTTGATATTTTATACTAGAGGTATTAGACTGATGAGGTTGGCTTAGAGATGTCGCGCTATCCTCAAGGTTACCAACCACGTAATAAATAGCACAGTGAACGACAAGCTCATCAAAAGCAAAAAACCAACCTCACCAGTTGGTTTTTTTGTTTTCCTCTATCTATCACGTCGATTGATTGAATGATTTCAGAATCAACTTATAATTTCCTTTGTTGGTGAGATAAGCAAACTGGTCGCGCGCAAACGATGATGTAAAAAAGCCTGGCTGAATACAGGTGGTGCTGATTCAGTGCCTCGACCAGAGCGCGATATCTCTAAGCCAACACTTACGAGAACCAGCTGGACAGGCAGTGTAAAGGCAAAAGTTGGTGTAAGTCGTGCTCCTAATCATAGGAGCCAAACGGATGAAAGCATTGATCGACACTGCAATCATCGTTCTTAAAGCGTTAGTTGCGCTTTTAGAATTGATCCGTAGATTTCTAATGTAAGAAACAACGGAAACGTAGCTAAGGCCATCGGGTTAACCACCCGGTGGCCTTTAACATTTGTGGTACTTGCATTTTGCACCATTATAAATTAAGCGGCCGTAACAAAACAAAAAATTAGGCTTACCAAGCAAGATAGAACAGGATATCTGTGGCTACAAATATTTAAGGCTGTTTAACAGATCGGCCCATAAATCAGGATATTCTTTCATTTTCATGTCCCATCCTATTAGAATAATGGGCTTCTATGAAGTGAGATAGCGGCTCTACGAGTTGAGTTAAATAGGATGCTAGCTGCAATATGCAGATACGGATGTGGTTAGATGATAGCAGTGAAAAATATGAAAAAGACCGCGCAAGAACGCGGTCTTAAGTTCAAGGTGCCGGTTTGGAAATTTATTTACCAGCCCAATCGAGGCAAAAATTTTTGGGTTGTCCAGTTTGTTGCATTTGTTGCAATAAGATACCTATTTTTTTTGCATCTTGATTTTGATACTTAAACTCGAAATCATAATTTTCATTGTTTGAAGTGTTTGGATATAGTGTTGGAGTGGATTTGCCAAGGTTATATTTTATATTATCGATTGTTATCCAAAGGTCATTGCTTTGGAATAAATCTATTACATTTTGGCGATTTTCTTTATTTGGTTTGGTACGTACGTCAAAGAAAATAACTCCATTATTCAATAGAAAACACCATATTTTCTCAATGTCAGTTACATTATTTTTCTCTTTGTTTAATTCTCCAAAATGATGCCCCCAATCAATATTTCTTATATAACCCCAAGCGACAGGCTCATGTGGCAAGCTAGGGTTATTATATGTGCCACTCCCCGATGTAAGTTCAAATGACAACATGCAATCCATCAGATTCCAATCACAAGCTAACATATCTTCTTGTGTTGGTTGCCAATGTATTGGATTATTTGGCGTATATTTCTCAATATAAGGATCATTATCAGGCAAGCCCGCAAGGCGTACGTATTCAACAGGAAAATTCCAATTGTTACGATATACTTTCTTTCCTAAATATACTTGAATCATTGCCCACGGATATGAGCTAAAAGGTGCAACTGTATCATTAATTTTGACTTTATATTGATCAGGATCAAACGGACATTGTTTATCATCCAGCTTATTAACTTCAGACATAAACACCTCACTTTATTATTAGTAAAAGGTAATTTCATCCTATTGCTAACTAGCCTGTTGATATTACGCAGCTCGGATTTTTATCTCAATTGAATGAATTATAAAAGAATCAATACGCATTGAAATATGGTAACACGCTATAAAATGCAACTATTAGTCGGGTGTACAATTCAGTGAGGTGTAAATTTGAAGTTTAGTACTGACGAAAAAAATATAAGTTGATGTTTGCCATCACAGGTAATTTTAAATACTTCTGTAATTCCTCTGATACGGTTAACGAACTAAAGAATAAAATCATTTGATGGTTGGAACTGCTCGAGGAAGTTAGGTTGATAACTGAATTTCCCGAGACATTGAAATTTGTTAGCGATGCGATTGTGATGATTGAGCATTATTAATCTTGAATGGCAGCAAATTGACATGAAGATGAAAGTGTCATGGGGGAACTCTGGTTATAGGACAGTGAGCGGTGATAATTGGTGCTCTAGTAAACATATACAATACGCAATCCAGTTTTAATTTTTTGGCGTTCACATATAGTATCTAACTTTCCGGTTGAAAGTCTGTTTGAATTTGACTAATAAATGCTATTTATTATGCAGATCTTCCCACTCAGCGAATTTATCATATGTAAAAATTTTAAGCTCTTCATTACCATCAGCCCATAAAATATGGGGTTCCATACCTTGCGGATAAATAACAACTTTCCTTAGTGGGTCTATAATGGAAAACTTAGTTATAGCAATCTCTTTCCCGCTGTTTTTTTCTATTACCGCGGGCAAATTCATTTGCCTATAACAAAGAACGTCATTACCTTTATAAAAAATAGGAAGCTTCGATATGCAGCCAGAACCAACGTAAGATAAGAGAAGTGCAGAAGCGGCACCTAAAATGATAAAAAGTCCTTTTTTCATAACTCCCTCGATAAACTGAAGAGTAAAATAGTTTATACAATATACAGTGAATCAACGCAGTTCACTATTATTCAATTCTTTCATTAACCGTTTGTTGTATTACTAACTTGATGTACTTCAATCTGGTTCAGCCATCTTCAAGGCAGTCAGCTCGACTTTCTTTGGCATCTCCCAGTCCATCAAATCAGCCAGTTGCTTGGTAGCCGCTTTAGTGGGGAAGTTTTCACTTGATACCGTCCTTTCCGGTGGCCAGTTCTGAGTTGGCACTCACTGCCGCAGGGCTTTGCAGAGTGCTATCTTTAAATTACCATACGGCTTGATATGCAAGCTTTCCTGTTTCGTCTTCGCCTATCTGACTGTTACGAAAGTCGGCGATGTCATGGATAGAAACACACCCTGTTGCAAAAAGGCGATTTAAGGCCTCCTGACGATTCATCACTACAACATATTTCCACCCTATCAGAACAATGGGCGTCCGTGGGGTGAGAGAGTTTCTCCTGTAAGTTGAGTTAATAGGTTGCCAGCCGCAATGTGTGTATACGGATGTTGATGAGAGCGATTGTGGTGGCAAATACAGAAAAGGCCGCGCCGAAGCGTAGCCTTAAAATTTAGAGCTTGGGTTATTTCCAGTTGAAGCAAAAATGCAAGGTTTTATCTACGTTTTGTTTCATTAGGTCACCTAGTTTTTTTGCGCCATCAGAAGTATAGAGAATACGAGCTACAGGTGAACCTGGGAGAGAGCCAAGATCATACGTTAAACCATTCACCACTACTTTGAGATTTTTACTCCCTAAGTCTGGTTGGATTTGGGTGCTAACATTCATGTCCATATCGAAGAAAGTTCCTATGGGCAACTCTCTAAGGCAAAATGATAAGATGCCTCCAATTCCTATAGTGTTTTGAAGGTTAGTCAAAGTGCCATAAGGCGGCAAGCTTCCCTCTACATCTGTATCTGTAGCCAAATATCCCCATTCTTGAACTTTATCGCCATCAGGATCTCCACCATTATAATATTGGGTAGTCCCTATCTTAAGATCAAAAGATAGCGTGTAGCCTTCTGCCATCACCTCTTCCCAATCACACGCCACCATGTCTTTTTGCTTCGGAAACCATGATGCCCATTGCCCGTGTTTATCATGCTCTTCTATATAGATTTGCTCCGTGCTTGTTTGGGGCTTAAGGCGTATATATTGAGCAGGAGAGCTCCAGTCTTTACGGCGCAAGTATTTCCCTAGATACACTTGAATTATTGCCCAAGGAAAAGAACCGATAGGTGCCACACTATCTTTGAACTGATCCGGAGAAAGTAAACAATCTTTATCAAATACTACTGGCTTATTAACGTCAGACATAAATCCCTCACTTATTATTTGTTAAAGGCTATTTTCATCCTATTGCTAATTAGCCAGTTAATATTATTTAAGCCAGATTCTTATTTTAATACAGTACGTGCTGTAGATATTAATATGCATTAATATATTGCTGAGCATTATAAAATTTATCTTTTAATCGAGTACGAAACTCCGTGAGGTGTAAATTTGAAGTTTGGTGCTGATACATGCCATGCCCGCCATGAATCAGATAGCAACTAACCTGAGCTTGGAATAAGCAGAATAAAAAAGACAGGAACTAAAAGCGGGTTCGGTGATCAGATAATGATCAGCTCAAGAACATTAGCCAAATTGAGTATTCGCATCACGCGTCATCGCGGTTTGCACGGTTCTATACTGAGTTTTCTGGGCGGGTTAATTGCATATTGTCTTATACCGAAAAAGCCATCACTAAATATCACTTATGCTGAAAAAACAGGGCTTCAGGTGATGGCTTAAACCGAACTCAGATTAATGATTATTTCCAGTTGAGGCAGAAATGCAGTGTTTTGCCTACGTTTTGTATCAATAAATCTCCTAGTTTTTGTGCTTCAGAGTTTTGATACGAAAATTCGTAGTCATAAGGCCCACCATTTTCATGGTGTCCCAGATATGCTTTACCAAGATTATAAGACTTATTATTAACTATTACTTGAAGTTCTTTATTTTGGAATAGAAGACCTATATTTTGGTAACTTTCAGTGTCCTGTTTAGTAGATAGATTAATATAAAATATGTTATTCTTACCCCAATTGAATCCTGTTATCCTAGCAATATCAGTCGTATTATTTTCATTAATATTTAAAGCCCCCACCGTATTCGGCCAGCCAACCATACCACCTAATATATATCCCCAGCCTGTATTATTAAAATAGTCAGATTCTTTAGTCCCTACCGTAAGATCAAAAGACAGCATGCAATCCTCTGTCTTCACCAACTTCCAATCACACGCCATCAAATCTTCAGGTGTTGGCTCCCAAGGGAATGGAAAACTTTGTTGGTCATGCTTCTCAATATGGATAGGTTCACTGCCATCATTTTTAGCAGAGAGCTGAATGTATTCATTAGAATTCCATTGATTACGACTTAATACCTTTCCTACATACACTTGCATTAATGCCCATGGCAAAGAACCATCTGGCGCCACATTATCAACTTCGATATCAATTTGTTGTTTATAGTGATACAGGTCAGGATCAAAAGGACATTGTTTATCATCCAGCTTATTAACTTCAGACATAAACACCTCACTTTATTATTCGTAAAAGGTAATTTCATCTTACTGCTAACTAGCCAGTTGATATTACGTAGCTCGGATGTTTATCTCAATTGAATGATTTATAAAAAAATCAATACGTATTGAAATATGGTAACGCATTATAAAATGCAACTATTAGTCGAGTGCTCAATTCAGTGAGGTGTAAATTTGAAGTTTAGTACTAGTGAGAACAAATAGAAGCTGATGTTTACTATCGAAGGTGGTTTTAAATACTCCTGTAATCCCTCCGATAAGGTCAATCAGCCAAGAAGAAGTTGGAGCCGCACGAAGCAGTTAAGAATGATGGAACTATGACGCCAGCCATCAGAAAAATGCGTGTTGATAGCAACAAGTCATGGAATTCTGCCTTAAGGCGGGCGGGCATAGAAGGATTTAGGTTCCATGACTTGCGGCATACATGGGCTAGCTGGCTGATTCAATCTGGTGTTCCATTGTCGGCGCTACAAGAAATGGGGGGATGGGAGAGTATTGAAATGGTGAAACGATATGCCCACCTATCCCCAGTTCATTTACAAGAGCACGCAAAAAATATTGACAGTATTTTATGCGCGCATGGCACAAATATGGCACACAGAAAAATTGCGGGTAACAATTAACTTTGCAACCTATTGATTTAATTGGTGGGTCGTGGGAGGCTCGAACTCCCGACCAATTGATTAAGAGTTATGCTAAA
>NZ_VCDN01000110.1:0-5867 GCF_033949405.1 Xenorhabdus santafensis
TTCTTTTCATTGGGGCACCTGAATAGAGGTGAGTATATCACCTCTATTCAGGTGGCCAGATTCAGTGTGCCACTACACTCTTTAGCGACCTCCAAATCAGATAATAATTAACTGCCGCTCAAAGTGAGCTCATTCCTTCGACTAATAATCTATTAACTCAACTCACAGGGGCGATTCTCTCACCTCACGGACGCCCATTGTTCTGATGGGGTGGAAATATGCGTATGGACAAATACACAAGCCCCTCTGCATATGGCTGGGGCGCATTTACAGCGATGCTCGGCGCGCTGTCACTGAACGACTGGGCGATTATTGTTGGCATTATCTGCACGGCAGGCACCTTCGCCGTGAACTGGTATTACAAACATCGGGAATTTAACCGCAATGGCAAAGACCAAGACTAAACTAACGGCGGCTGTTATTGGTTTGGTGTTATCCGGTGCAGGGGCTACAGCTATCCTTTCTCAGTTCTTGGACGAGAAAGAAGGTAACCGGCTATCAGCTTATCGTGATGCGGGCGGTGTCTGGACTATCTGCCGGGGTGTTACTCGGATAGATGGTGCTCCCGTTCGTCAAGGGATGAAGCTCACGCCAAACCAATGCCAAGCTCTCAATGCCAAAGAAGCCGAGCACGCCATTGCATGGGTAAAACGTCATGTGCGAGTACCGCTAACCGAACCTCAAATAGCCGGCATTGCTAGCTTCTGCCCGTACAACATTGGCCCCGGTAAATGCTTTTCTTCCACGTTTTATCGGAAGCTCAACGCCGGAGACAAGAAAGGGGCGTGTGCTGAAATCAAACGTTGGGTATTTGACGGTGGCAAAGATTGCAGACAAACCCAAGGCCAAGCGAACGGTTGTTTCGGTCAGGTTGAGCGACGTGCTCAGGAGTCGGAATTAACATGTTGGGGGCTAGATGACTAGGCATTCACTGGCGGCAATGATGTTCTTATGCGCGTTCATTCTGGCTATTGGCAGTCGCGATGGTTGGGGCTGGTTTCTGTTCGTAGGGGCATTGTTGCTATGAAAAATCTGATAGTGGCTCTGATTATTGCTTTATTGCTTACTGCATTTTCAACCTACCACTATTACGTGAAGTACAGCAGACAACTTGAAATTCACGAAGACAAGATAACCGAAATCCAGCAACTGACAGACACTATCAATTACCAGAACACGGACATTGAAATGCTGCATGAGCTGGATGCTAAGCACATGGAGAAACTCACGAATGATAAAGCTGAAATCGACACTCTTCGGGCTGATATTGCCGCTGCTCGTCGCAAGCTGCGCATCAAAGCAATCTGCCCTGTGCGTGAAGCCACTCCCTCCGGTAGTGTGGGCGATGCAGTCACCGTCGAACTCTCTGGAGAAACTGGATCAACTGTTCTCGATATCCGAGAAGGCATCATCAAGGACCGGGCAAAACTAAGATATTTGCAGGATTATGTAAAGACTGAGTGTATAAGGTGAAAAAATGAAAACAGAAGTTGATTTGATTTACTTTCAAAAAGACAGAGAAACTCACACGCACCTCAATAAATACTATGTATCGCACAGAAACCTGGAAACAATTGTTGAGAAAGAAATCATCATCAAAAAAGACGAGTTTAATCGATATACCGCAATAATGGGCTTTGATGGTGTTCCTGAACTGAAATCTGAGAAAGAAGCTGCGTTAAAACTAGTTGACTGGATGAAGCGCATGAGTGAAGCGATAGAAAACCATTGGCAGGATAAAACGCAGCACCCAAAGGTGACATCTCTTGCTGAACAATGGGACATTGCCACCCAAGAACAAATGATTCTGGGGTGGGCACAGCGTCATTGAGCCAATACAGCTAACTACATAGAAAAATTACCTAGTACTCGCTGTCTAAAACCCCTTATTGTTCTGACTGTTGGATATTTATCTCGATCTAATTTAAATTTTACGTCATTACTTGATGAAAAATCTCGATTAAATCCGTAGGATTTCAGTACGTCATGTATATTATCATGAGTAACAGTAGGGGTATAAAATAACTGGCGAATGTCGTTAGCTCTGATGAGTAATGTTGTAGGGTTCATAGGGTCATCTTGTATTAAAAATTCACAAATAATCAGATAATCGATATATGCATTAAGAGGAACTATTATCTTGCTTTTCACAAGTGAATGATCAGCGCTAAATGGATCTGATAGTTTGACAAATAGCTCTTTAGAAAGCATAACCACCTCCAAAAACTAACTTATTGACAACAACCTCTACCCCCATCTCTACCATATAACAAGCGAATAAATCTTAACTATTAGTTACTCTCTGAAATTAAAAACAATATTTCTTTACTCATTCCCTTGAGTGGTTAAAGCAATAACCTATGCCATCACATCCGTGGTGGCATTTTTGTATCTGTATTTCACCGCGTCACGCTCGGCGCACTACCAAAGAACCTTTCAGGATAAGCCTTGAGGACAGCCAGTAGTGGACTGGTTATCCCTCTTTGGGCTGGTTGCTCTCGAGCGCAAGGTTTATCACTGAAAGGAACTAACGCACGCCTGATGGAGTTCAACATTTGCTGGTGCGAGCTCATTGGGATATCGACGCCGCCCGCGATATTTTGCGGGACTATGTGACAGAACATTTGGGCGATGAACATGGTGTACTTATTGTGGATGAAACGGGCTTTATCAAAAAAGGCACGCATTCTGCCGGGGTTCAGCGCCAATACAGTGGCACCGCCGGGTACGTCGAAAACAGTCATATAGGCGTCTTTCTCTGTTATGCCGGTCATGCCTTTATTGACTGGGCGTTATACCTGCCCAAACCCTGGACGGATGGCCGGCCCGCTGTGAAGCCACGGGTATTCCTGACTCCACCAAACCGCAACTCGCCCGGCAGATGCTGGAACGCGCATTAGAGGCCGGTGTTCCCTATCGCTGGGTGACGGCAGATGCCGTTTATGGTCAGGATCGCCGGCTGCGCTGTTGGCTGGAGCCCCGATATCAACCCTTTGTACTGGCGATCCCCAAAAATGAACCGTTGTGGTGGCAAGGGTCAACCTATGTCCGAGCGGATAACATTGTGGACAGCCTGACGCCTCCGCAATGGAAAACACATTCTGTGGGGCGGGGGGAGAAAGGCGAATGTCAGTATGACTGGATTTTGGTGCCACTCTGGCGCTTACAACTCTGTGAGAAAGACCGGAAATATGGCCATTATCTGCTGGTCCGGCTCAGTCGGGATAAAAAACGGGAACGGGCTTACTATGTCGTGTATGCGCGCCGAGAACAGGCTGAACTAACAACCCTGGCTCAGGTGGTTGGCCATTGCTGGGAAATTGAATGTGGCTTTGAAGAAACGAAGGGAGACACTGGGCACGAAATGAGTCTATTCAACGTTCTTATCTTTATAATGGTACTATGATTACCAATACCGACTTTGTACGTTATCCTATTTTGCATATATCGTTTGCGGAGGACGGCCTCGCAGAGGAAATAGTTTATTATACCAATCCAGGCACGTCATTACTGCTATATGACAACCCCAATTGGAATACGGACAACAAGGGCAAATTCGCGGCTCTTTCCGTCACGTCGCTTACGCGATGAAATCTCAGACAAAATCTCACCTTATATGACGTCATTAACGCGATGTAATATCACTGGCATTTTACATCTTCCCAATATTATCCGGCAAACATCCTTGCGAAAAATCCGCTTTGAAGTTAAATCGCCATGTGTAGAATTTTGAACTGGAAACAGGACAATTTAAACATACTGAGTGAGAGATAAGCGGAATGTTTCCTATCAGTAGTAAACTTTGAATCTACAACTTAAAAGATGTACTGTAATATAGGCTAATTGGATTTAATGATTAATTACAGAAAATTAGAACGTATTAATATCTACAGCACGTATTGTATTAAAATAAGAATTTAATTTTAATAATATTAACTGGCTAATTAGAAGTAGGATGAAATGACCTTTAACGAATAATAAAGTGAGGTGTTTATGTCTGAAGTTAATAAGCTGGATAATAAAAAATGTCCGTTTGATCCAAACCAGTATCAAGTTAATGATGACAATATTAATGTACCTGCGGGTATTTTCGCATGGGCAGTGAGTCTAGTGAATTTAGGAAAATTAGTTCGCCGTGACAGTTGGAATTCTAATATTAAGTACATAAAACTCCTTCCGGGTAACAATCGGGAGGATATCCTGCCTCAAATTGAAATAATTGATAATTATGGAGCGACATCATGGCAGCCAACTCAAGAAGATATGATGGCTTGTGATTGGGTGCTGGTGAAGGGGGGCAAAGCGAGTTAATAGTATAAGTATACTGTCTTTTGATCTTAGGGTTGGGGCTACCACATATGATTATGATCAATCCCAAGCTTAGGGATATCTGAACGAAAATTGGGACGCAAATTTGAATGAATTTCCTTTTGGCATTCTGACTAATCTTCAAAGTATTATAGGTGTTGAAGATATCATACTGTTCAATCTAGAATCCCAAGTTCAAGGCTACGCTCCGGCGTGGCCTTTTTGTTTTTGGGGAACAGCCGATGCTTCATTCTCGAAGCTCTGTTCCTTGGGCTGAGGGATTATGTGAAGGCTGAATGTAGGAAAACCGAGGTTAAATAACGATAAGTTAATTACTAAAAAATGAATACAAAACTAACTGAAAGGTGTGTAGCCAGATATTCAAGTATCGACAATTCAGATTCTATAATTATCCAGTAGTCGTTATCGGTGATGCCACTAGATTGGATATTTACATGTACAAATGGTTTATTGCCTTAATTTCTATTCCGATGCTGATTTACGGTTCATTTGCGGCTGAATTTATACCAATCCTTAAGGAGTTAATTTATTATTGGGAAAATCCTATATCACATAAATATTTATCAAAAACCCTTGATGGGTTACTGAAATCAGATGGAAGACCCCACCTCAGAGCAAATTAGTCTGGGGTGGGGAGATTAGGAGTTAGTGTTAGCGAGTCTTAAATGATCAGGGATTGGTTACTCTTGATATAGATATTGATCTTGAGCTATCTATCCGGCAGGCTGCAAAGTATATGTAATTATAATTTAAATTTAGCATTCTAATGCCCGTAAAAATATCTGAAAGGTGCACCTTTCCGTGAGGAGCTACTGTAATAATGTCAACTTCTTTAGTAGGCGTATTTGTTTCAAAATCATTGCTAAATGATAAGGAATAATTGTTTATTCTGCGGGGGCCAGTAACTTTTTCTGCAATGGGGTAAGTATTTTGTTCATTGGTACGCAGAATAGCTCTAGCCATTTGACCGCCAAGTGAAACGTTATCATGTAAGCAATTAAACGCTAAAGTAATCCCCTCTGGAATGTCAGTGAAACCTGAACCTTGCAGAAACCCACAGCAACTTACTGGCGTGAAGCCCCCATGAGCTAAAATGATGGCCTTTTCGACTGGATTTTTATTATTTTTAATAACTAAATTTTTATAAGTTAGTATTTTCATTCCACTCATCTCCATTAATTAGGAATGTTTTTTATCTACTTAGTTTCTTCCAACAACAAGCGAATAAACCTTAACTATTAGTTACTATCTGAAACTAAATACAATATTTTTTACCCATTATCTTGGGTGGTTAAAGCAATAACTTACATTATCATCCCTTTGGAAATGGTGGTTTTTTACTATAGGGAGTATCAATCAAAGATAGGAGGATATGCTAGAAAACTAAATTTTCCACACTTAAAGTCCATCCAATTAGAAATATTCAGTACAACAAACCATGCTGCCTCATAGCCTTTATCTAGATGAAGTGGTAACGCTTGTCCCGGCCGGCCTGTTTCAAGATGCTCCAGTGTTTCCATGACCAAGTTAATGTCATG
>NZ_VCDN01000111.1:0-2871 GCF_033949405.1 Xenorhabdus santafensis
TAGTGTTGCAGCCTCACGCGACGCCGCTGTAGTCAAAGCAGGCACTGAATTAAATCTTAATGAGAACACCCAACTCTCTCTGGGATATAACGGTGTGCTATCAACCAGCCATAAAGATAACGGCGTATTCCTGAATGCTAATTGGCGGTTCTGATAAGTCATAAATAGACCTCTGTAAGAAATAGACAGTAAAAATTATCTATTTTTTCTACGATAAAACTCACTGCTGATAAAAATTGGCAGTGAGTTTTCATTTTTATCAGTGTCGGGTTCTATGTACAGGCGATAATACAAATCACCTCGGTAGTCATTTAAGCAGATGGTTAAGACAAGGTTTAACCTATATTTGGTATTTTATTATATAGGGGCATATCCCCTGCCTGTTTGCCGGACTTTATATCATCGGTTTTATAAATAAGGACTTTCAAGGAGCAAAGTGCCAAACAGCGAATTGAAAGTCTCCACTTTATGAAAAATGGGAACTCTCTCATGAAAAAAAACAATTCGGCACGACCGATATTTTTGTGGATGACATTATTTTTTGGATTATTACCTATAAATGCGTCTATGGCAGCGGCCGAATATCAAGAACAGGGTAAGAAAAATCTACCTGACAGCTGGTTATCGGAAGAATTTAACCATCAATGGGGATTGGCCGCTATTGGTGCCCATTATGCTTATGCAAGGGGTTATACAGGAAAAGGCATCAATGTTGGTGTGTTGGATCAAGCAGTAACCCACCACCCAGAATTTGCCAAAAAACTGCACATTCTTAGCCCGGAAGATCCGTGGAATCACGAAGTGAACCTTTACACTGGAATCTTTGAGTTCGGTGCCCACGGCAACCATGTTTCCGGCATCATTGCCGCGAGCCGTGATGGTAAGGAAATGCATGGCGTGGCATTTGATGCGGGGCTGATTACTGGCAAGTATTTGCAAAACCAATTTAACCGCACTGAAGCCATGATACAGAGCAATGTCCGCATTATTAATAATAGTTGGGGTTCTGTCCCTAAATTTCCTAAAAACCCAGACGGCACGCCAAAACTGCGAGCAGATGGTACGATAGATTACGAGCAAGTGACATTGGAAGATGTCGCTAACTTTGTCAAACCAATCAAAGATGAAATCGATAGACTAAGTCGCTCCCCTATTCCAGTTCGTGATGACCCCATCGCGAGAACGGCAGGTTTATTACGGGCGGCACGTGAAGGGAAATTAGTTGTTTTTGCAACAGGAAATACCAATAACTATAACGTGACTTTGCAAGATGCCGGCATGCCGTATTTCTTCCCTGATGCATTGAAAAATTACCTCAGTGTCGCCAACTTGGACCAAAAAAATGAACTCAATCTTTCATCAACAATCTGTGGTTATACCGCCAGCTACTGTTTGTCTGCGCCCGGCACAAAAATTTACAGTAGTGCAGGTACTTTCGTTTCGCTATATCCGGGAGGACGAATAGATGAAGATGCCCTCGAAAATGGCGAATTGATGGTTGTTCCTACTTATACGGTTATGACCGGCACTTCGATGGCGGCTCCCCATGTGTCTGGAGCCGCAGCCGTCCTGATGCAGCGCTTCCCGTACATGACTACCGGGCAAATTTCAGATGTTCTCAAAACCACGGCCACCGATTTGGGCGCTCCCGGTCTGGATGAAAAATATGGTTGGGGAATGCTGAATCTGAAAGAGGCCATTGATGGGCCTAAAATGTTCATCACAGAGAAAGATATTCCTGAAAAATTCTATATTAAGGGCTCTTATACTGAAACCCAATTTACAGCTAATATCCCGGGCATCGGCGGCGTGGTTGAAAAAGGAACCACAGTAGAACGGGTATGTGACAGCATTGAGTGCGCCTATGATAGTTGGCGCAACGATATCAGTGGCCACGGTGGTTTGACGAAAACGGGCAAGGGTATGCTCGAACTTGCCGGTAAAAACAGTACGTACAAAGGCCCTACGCTGGTAGAAAATGGCTTGTTGCAGGTCAGTGGCGGCATCACCTCAGACGTTACCGTACAGAACGGTGCGACCTTGAGTGGAAACGGTAAAGTGGGTTCTATCGTTGCTCATGCCGGCGCGAATATTGCCCCAGGCAATGCAGGCTCAAGTGGTACATTGAGCGTCGATCGCAATGTCACTTTCAACGAGGGTTCGTTCTACCATGTTGAAGTGGCACCCAATAGCTATGGCGACAGCATTAGCAGCAATGGTTCAGTCAGTCTCAAAGGCGGTGAAGTTAAAGTTAAACTGGAAAACAGCGGCAACTTGTTATCTAAACCTGAAGTCCGTAGTCTGCTTGGCCAGAAATACAATATCTTGCAGGCAAACAATGGGATCAAAGGTCAGTTTTCTGCTGTCGATCCCAATTATTTGTTTATTGGTACTGGGTTAAGTTATCAGCCTGATCGTGTGATGTTGGATATCAAACGCAACGCGACCCGTTTTGCACGTTTTGCTCAGACCACTAATGAGCGCTCATTGGCTAATGCTGCTGATAGACTGAATCAGGGGCATCCGGTGTATGAAAGTATTCTGATGTCTGACACACCCGCGCAAGCCCGCCAGGCATTCCAGCAACTTTCGTCTGGCCAAATTCATGCAGATATAGCGGGTGCTCAAATCGACAGCAGCCGTTATCTGCGCGATACGCTGAATACCCGTTTACGTCAGGCAGACGGTGACATGATCGGGCAAAATATCAGAACAGATCACAAGGGTGTCTGGGCGAAGATGATAGGTAACTGGCAGCGTGCTAAAGGCAACAATGACATTAGTGGTTACCGCGTATCTAACTATGGTGTCTTGCTCGGTGCTGATAAAGATTTGGGCAATGATTGGCGACTTGGTGTAGCGACCGGTTAT
>NZ_VCDN01000112.1:0-3700 GCF_033949405.1 Xenorhabdus santafensis
GAGCGTTGCCGGGCTGACTCTGAGCGCAGAAAATGAGAATAATGGGGTATTCACCACGGATCCCGAAGGAAAATTAAAGGCAACATTAACCAGCACGACTGAAATTAAAGATGTGCTGGTTTCCCTCTCGATTAACAATCAACAGCCGGTTTCGGCACAACAAGCGGTGACCTTTACGCCGGATACCGCAGACTACCATATTGAGGGCAAACTGAAAGTTGATCCGCCGGGGCCTTTAAGCGCGAATAGCTCAGCAGGCTACACCTTTACCGCCATGGTGCTGGATAAACATCGTAATCCTGCACGAAATCAGAAAATTACACAGGTAAATTGGAGCAAAGATAAGAGCGTTGCCGGGCTGACTCTAATCGCAGAAAATGAAAATAATGGGGTATTCACCACGGATCCCGAAGGAAAATTAAAGGCAACATTAACCAGCACGACTGAAATTAAAGATGTACTGGTTTCCCTCTCCATTGACAATCAACAGGCTGTTTCAGCGCAACAAACGGTCGACTTCAAATGGCCGACCATTAAGCCAATCACCTTTACTCCAGCTAATGGAACAGTGCCTGGAGATGGGACTACGCCTTATCAGTTTACCGCGGAAATTATTGGCGTTGATGATACAAAGCCTTATACAGGGCAATATATTGAATTTGAGTGGGTGTTGAAATTGCCGGAAGGTGTGGATGAGAGCAAAACCAAATTATCACCGCCCCCCGATAAGCCCCTTAAGGTAGAAAAGGGCGGAACGCTGCAGGCATCTCTAGTCAGTGGGCAATTTCCAGTTTTGAAAGGGGCACAAGTTTGTCTTCAGGTTGTTAATGAACCTTCAACACAGCAATGCTCAGAAGCGGTGAATTTTAAAGAAGTTGAAAAAATTACCGTCAAGCTAGACCAGCCGGGGCCACTTTTAGTGAACGAAACTTATACGTATACTGCCACTATCACAGGTGCTCCAGAGGCAGGCAGCAGTGTAAATTGGGGGCTGGAAAAAGATGGGCAGCCAGTGCAACATATCCCAGGTGTGACTCTAAAACGTATAGAACCCGATGACATACAAAAAGGTCAATCCCGGGCAACATTAACCAGCTCGAAGGCAATTTCGGGTTTGGTTGTCACCGCTTCGATAGGCAATAGCAAACCAATGCCCGCTCCAGCACCTGTTGAATTCAAATGGCCGACCATTAAACAACCTACCACTACTCAAGGGAACAAGTCAGTTCCCGGTGATGGGGGAGGGGCTTATCAGTTTACGGCAGATGTATTTGGCGCTGATGGTACAACACCTTATACAGGGAAAGGGATTGCATTTGAGTGGGTTGTGAAACATCCAGATCCCAAAAATCCTAATAATGATGAAACAACCTTGTCAACACCACCCGGCTCTCCTATTACAGAAGTCAAGGGTGGAACGCTGGCAACATCTTTAACGAGTTATCAATACCCCGCGGTACAGGGAGCTGAGGTTTGTCTTCAAGTTGCAGGTGCACCTTCAACGCAACAATGCTCCAATCCGGTGGATTTTCAAGAGGTTGATTTAACGTTACAGATCGAGAGTGTTGTTGTCAGTGGTAAAGTCGTCAACGGTACCGTGTCAAAAATTACACCGGATGATTTGCCTTTAGTTGGAGACGGATATCATGAGTATAGATATCAAGCAACCATTACTAGAACCGTCAATCAGAATATCCAGGGTGGTACCGTCCCTTTTAAGAATCAGAATTTTATGAACATTCCTGTAAATTGGCAGCGTAACAGTGAAATAAGTCGTAATGTTTTCCCTGATCCTACACCTGAGCTTGATGGCTCAGGTTACAGTAACACTGATCAAAACGGATACTTATATGCGAGATTAAAAAGCACTGTTGGCGTGAATAAAAAGGTGTCAGTAATATTGAATCTAAACGAAGATCAAGATAATTGGACATATAAGACGACAGATGAAGATAATGATGTGAGTTTTGCCCCTGCACTTAAGCAAGGTCAATTATATATTTATAATTATAATCAAAATCGATATAGCTCAACGTATGGTCAGATAAACAAGCATAATAGGTTTAAGGATTCAAATCACCCATCTAATTTCTTTCCTCAGTTGAGTGCGGATGTGCTGGATTATGAATCAGATGATGTATATCAAAATATAAATGAGCGACCGAATATTGTATATAAAATAGATTCTTCAAGTTCTCCTGATTTTATTGATTTAGGAAAGAACCGTGAAGGGCCTCTTAGTTTTACAGGGAAAGGTAGTGCACTTGTCTACGCAAAACATACAAAATCTGATGGTCAAGTAAATATATATTATTACGATATCCAAACGGATAGAATTATATATTATCCGGCATCAGAGAAGGGTCAAGAATATTCACCAACAGACGGTAATACATGTGAAGATATTCCCCCTGACTCAAATGGAGTTAAACTCATAACTATAAATGTGGCAGATTTTAAGGGATCAAGCGGTTTAGGTAAAGCACGACCAATACTTGATGAATTTAGTAATGTTTTTGATTGGGGAGTATTTGATGCTAATTCGGGGGATGATATATGGGGAGATTTGAATGCAATCAAGATTTATGATACTGCTACTAATCAATATGTTATTTATGATACAAAAGAAAATAACATAACCAATAGTAAAAACTCGGGATTGTTGCTCTGTACTCTTAGTAAATGACGTTAATATCTATATCCTATGGATTTCAAGATGCGTCGCGGCGGCAAGGGGATGAACCTCTGGGAGCATAGATAATCGTATGTTTATAAAAATGGTGAACGGGATGAGCGAGCGCAGCCAACAAAGAAGTAATTTGAAAGACGACGGGTATAATTTTTTCTCTAAAAGGCGAGCGGTAATAAGCACGCCTTTTACGTGTTATATTTGATGAAGATTGAAATTTCATTAACTCTTGGTAATTCTGAATTCTATTTTTTAGATAAAGTAGCCAGTCATCGCTAAATTAAATGAATTTATTTCATTAGCGCAATGTGGAATCGCACTTCTTAAATCGCATTTTATATTTTAACCATATAATTACTATCTAATTAATATTATAATTTAATTGGTATGTTCTGTTAATATTATTTAACTTCAAGTTTTTGGTTTTATTTTAAATTAATTATTAAAAATCAATAGGATAAATTGTACTCTATCATGTGCCTTGAAATATGAAGAGTATACATGTGATTACTTTATATCATTATCTGATAACTATTTAGTATTGGTCAAATTTTTGTTTTTATGTTCTATTGAGTCAGGATAATAAGTTTTGAATAAATTGATTATTTAATAATAATCTTTTTTCTAATTAATGTGGGGTGTTAATTATGTCTTTATATAAAAGAAAGATAATAGGGTATTCAATTTTATTTATATCATTGTTTTTTTCTTTGTTTATTAAGGTATATTCGAATAGTTCCATTGAAACAAAACACCTTGGCAACGACAAACAAGAAGGTCAAGTCCTAATTACTGCCCAAGTTGGCCATCCCGGACCGCTATTAGTTCACGACATTTATACCTATACCGCTACTGTTATAAATAAGAATGGAAGTGATCAAGCGGTAAATTGGAGTCTGAAGAAAGATGGAAAGTCAGTGCAAAGTATCCCAGGTGTGACTCTGAAGCCTGTACCACAAAATGATGATGACAAGAAAAAAGGTCAATTTAGAGCAACGTTAACCGGCTCGG
>NZ_VCDN01000113.1:0-10530 GCF_033949405.1 Xenorhabdus santafensis
TTTACAGTAAATGGATTTATTAGTGCTACTATATGAAATTTAATAATTAATTTTATATCTAGTTCCATTAAATAACATATAAATAAAATTTAAAATAATGTTTTATTCATGAAATGTTAACACTTTCATCCACAATGGAAATATTTCATTAACCATCAGCTCCAACGCGCTACATTCATATATTTATTTTAAAAATCATATAGTAAAAAACAAGATCCAACTCTCATTTTTAAAACCAGATTCTAATAATATTAATGTGTGGTTTTAATATTTTTATGAAACTATAAAACAATATTTATAGAGAATACTAAGCCCAAAGGATTTCGAATCGCAGGTTATTAACTGCTATTTGGAGGGTACAAAGCGCATGTGATGCAGGCTAAAAGCTGTATTACCGCTTTTATTTATTTTTAATCATTCATTAAGGACAGATATGATAACGCTGCAATTTGCCATAATAATTATATGCTTATTGATCGGTACGCGTTATGCGGGGATGGGATTAGGGCTGATCAGCGGCATAGGACTTTTTATACTGACATTTATTTTTGGTTTAGAGCCCGGTAAACCGCCTGTTGATGTCATGCTTACTATTCTTGCTGTGATTGGCTGTGCATCTGTTTTACAAGCAGCAGGTGGGCTCAATATTATGATGCAATTTGCAGAACGCCTTTTGCGTCGTCACCCACAACATATAACTATTCTGGCTCCCTTGACAACGTGGACGCTCACTTTCCTTTGTGGCACAGGGCATGTCGTATACACCATGTTCCCAATCATCGGTGATATCGCCTTGAAAAAAGGCATTCGTCCTGAACGCCCGATGGCTGTTGCCTCTGTCGCATCACAAATGGCAATCACTGCTTCACCTGTTTCCGTTGCCGTTGTTTCTTTAGTATCAATTATTGCAGCCAACCATGGTATCGGCCAATCATACGGGATCTTGGAAATTTTGGCAGTTTCGATACCAGCTTCACTGACAGGAATAATACTTGCTGCATTATGGAGTTTACATCGTGGCAAGGATCTTGATAAGGATGAAGAATTCCAGGAAAAAATCAAAGATCCCAAACAGCGTGAGTTCATTTACGGCTGTTCAGAAACGTTATTGGATCAAGTATTTCCTAAACAGGCTTATTGGGCTACCTGGATTTTCTTTGCTGCAATCGCAGTTGTGGTTTTATTCGGTGCATGCACCGACCTTCGCCCTGCTTTCGAATCAAAAGGAACTTTAAAACCTCTTTCCATGAATCTGGTCATCCAGATGATGATGCTCATTGCTGGCTCCATTATGTTAATAGTATGCAAAGTCAAAACCAACGAAATTGCTAATGGCGCCGTATTCAAAGCCGGCATGGTTGCCATTTTTTCTGTTTTTGGTGTGGCATGGATGAGCGATACCTTCTTCCACGCACATTTAGGTGACTTAAAACTGGTCTTGGAAGACGTAGTTCAAGCACAACCATGGACTTATGCTCTGGTGCTTTTTTTAGTATCAAAGTTGGTTAATAGCCAAGCTGCGGCTTTAACAGCAATCGCACCAATGGGATTGCAACTTGGTGTCGATCCCAAACTTTTGATTGCTTTCTTCCCAGCAGCCTATGGATATTTTGTTTTGCCGACTTATCCAAGCGATCTTGCTTGTATTGGTTTTGACCGTTCAGGCACAACAAAAATTGGGAAATTCATCATCAACCATAGCTTTATCATACCAGGGCTGATTGGTGTCAGCGGAGCTTGCGCGGTAGGTTATATTTTAACGAACACATTAATGTAATAAGAAGTTAGATAAAAAAATCAGAAAATTAATAGCCCGCTTATTGAAATGCTGTCTATGTT
This sequence comes from Xenorhabdus santafensis, assembly GCF_033949405.1. Classification (NCBI taxonomy): domain Bacteria; kingdom Pseudomonadati; phylum Pseudomonadota; class Gammaproteobacteria; order Enterobacterales; family Morganellaceae; genus Xenorhabdus; species Xenorhabdus santafensis. The sequence continues at coordinate 1,840 of NZ_VCDN01000113.1, forward strand.
GGATTTCATATGGCGGGTTATTTATTGATGCAGTGTAAAAAAGAACATAAAAAGGCCAGCAAATTTGCTGGCCTTTAACGATAACTTTCGGATGTAGCGAAAGCGTATTATTTTGCGTTCAAACGCTCTTTAATACGAGCCGCTTTACCAGAACGCTCACGCAGGTAGTACAGTTTAGCTCTGCGAACAGCACCACGACGTTTAACGTTGATGCTGTCTACGACTGGGGAGTGAGTCTGGAATACGCGCTCAACACCTTCGCCGTTAGAAATCTTACGAACAGTGAATGCAGAGTGCAGACCGCGGTTACGAATAGCGATAACCACGCCCTCGAATGTCTGCAGACGCTTTTTAGAACCTTCAACGACCCATACCTTAATTTCCACGGTGTCACCCGGACGGAATGAAGGTACGTCTTGCTTCATCTGCTCTTGTTCAAGTTGTTTAATAATGTTGCTCATAATAACTCTCTTACCCTAGGTAAACTGACATATCAAAGACATGCCTTTACAGGGCATATCTGGATTAATTTGTTGCCTGATCGTGATATTCACTTTGGAACTCAGATAGCAACATCCTTTGCTCGTCAGTCAGAGCTAGGCTTTCTAGAAGTTCGGGCCTTCGTAACCAAGTTCGGCCAAGCGATTGTTTCATGCGCCAGCGATTAATTTCGGCATGGTTTCCCGATAATAAAACAGGGGGAACTTCCATCCCATCCAGTATTTCAGGGCGGGTATAGTGAGGACAATCCAACAATCCATCAGCAAAAGAGTCCTCTTCCGCTGACGCCTGACGCCCTAGAACTCCGGGAATAAACCGAGAGATAGAGTCTATCATTGTCATTGCGGGAAGTTCCCCTCCGCTAAGAACGTAATCACCGATAGACCATTCTTCGTCAATTTCGGTTTGGATTACACGCTCATCAATACCTTCATAACGGCCACAAACCAGAATTAACTTCTCATTTGCCGCCAGTTCACAAACTCCCTGTTGATCGAGTTTGCGCCCTTGAGGTGAAAGGTAAATCACTTTTACGCCATCACCCGCCGAAGCTTTGGCTGCGTGGATGGCTTCCCGTAAAGGTTGCACCATCATCAGCATGCCTGGACCACCGCCATAAGGACGGTCGTCGACAGTACGATGCCTGTCATAGGTAAAATCCCTAGGACTCCAGCAATCGATACTGAGCAGGCCATTCTTAACTGCCCGACCAGTTACCCCGTAATCGGTTATTGCGCGGAACATTTCAGGAAACAGGCTAATAACCCCAATCCACATACTGCGTCCCACTCATTTAAACCGTTTTTACCGGAGATTAAAAACCAGGATCCCAATCTACCTCAATAGTTTTGGTAGCGAGATCGACTTTCTTGATAACCTGCCCATCAAGAAACGGAACCAACCGTTCCTTGATACCGAATGCATCTTTCAGATTTGCTTTGATTACCATCACATCGTTAGAACCCGTTTCCATCATGTCATCCACGATGCCCAGGCTATAACCCGCAGTATTCATTACTTGGCAACCAATCAGGTCTTTCCAGTAATAATCACCGCTTTCCAGTTCCGGCAATTTATTAGAATCCACCACTATTTCGCAATTAGTGAATAGATTCGCAGCATCCCGATCATCAATACCTTTGATTTTGACGATAATATCTTGGTTATGGTGTTTCCAGGTTTCCAGCTCAATGTGTTGCCATTGTCCAGAACGCTGAATAAACCACGGCTGATATTCAAAAATGTCTTCGGCATTTTCGGTGGAAGAAAAAACTCTGAGCCAACCACGAATGCCATACGCTGACCCTAATTTTCCCAATACGATTGGCTCAACAGGGTGCTTCAGGCCAGATTGTTTGCTCATTGTTACCACCGTGACAGATTAAGCTGCTTTCTTAGCGTCTTTGATCAGTGCAGCAACACGATCAGACACAGTTGCACCCAGACCAACCCAGTGTTCGATACGGTCTAGATCTAAACGCAGAGCTTCTGCATTTCCTGAAGCGATTGGGTTGAAGAAACCAACACGCTCGATGAAGCGACCATCACGCGCATTGCGGCTATCGGTCACTACTACTTGATAGAACGGACGCTTTTTTGCGCCGCCACGAGCTAAACGAATTGTTACCATAACATCCTCATTAGTTAGCAAAACAACCAGACTCCATCGAGGAACGGGGTCCGGCTGTCCATTTAAAAGCCCGAAAATTTTACTCACTTTGGCGCAAAAAGCAATCCAAAGAACATTTTCTTTCGTAATTTTGTCAATTACCGCCCCATGAATCCGGGTGGAAGCATGCCTTTCATGCCACGCATCATTTTAGACAAACCACCTTTTTTCATTTTTTTCATCATGCGTTGCATTTCATCGAACTGCTTCAGCAAGCGGTTGACATCCTGAACTTGCGTACCCGATCCCGTAGCAATACGGCGTTTACGAGAACCTTTGATAATTTCTGGTTTTTCCCGCTCCTTGCGGGTCATGGAATTAATAATTGCTTCCATTTTAACCAAAACTTTATCGTCCATTTGAGATTTGACCGCATCAGGGATCTGTGACATTCCTGGCATTTTGCTTAACATGCTGGTCATTCCCCCCATGTTACGCATCTGTTTTAGCTGATCAAGGAAATCACTTAGATCAAATCCATCACCTTTTTTCAGTTTTGATGCCAATTTTTCCGCTTGAGTACGGTCAACCTTGCTTTCAATTTCTTCGATTAATGAAAGCATATCTCCCATTCCCAGAATACGGGAGGCAATACGATCTGGATAGAAAGGTTCCAGCGCATCAGTTTTTTCACCAACACCAAGGAATTTAATTGGTTTTCCGGTAATGTGGCGAATGGAGAGTGCGGCACCACCACGGGCATCACCATCCACTTTTGTCAGAACAATACCTGTTAATGGTAATGCTTCATTAAAGGCTTTTGCGGTATTTGCCGCATCTTGACCTGTCATCGCATCGACAACAAACAGCGTTTCAACAGGCTTGATGGCAGCGTGAACGGCTTTGATTTCATCCATCATGGCTTCATCAACATGCAGGCGGCCTGCGGTATCGACTAACAGCACATCATAGAATTTCAATTTAGCGTGTTGGATAGCCTTGTTGACGATATCAACGGGTTTTTCCTGTGGATCAGAAGGGAAGAAATCAATCCCAACTGTTTCAGCCAAAGTTTCAAGTTGCTTAATTGCCGCCGGACGATAAACGTCAGCAGAAACAACCAAAACTTTTTTCTTATTCTTTTCTTTTAGCAGTTTGCCTAATTTGGCAACGCTGGTTGTTTTACCGGCACCTTGCAAACCTGCCATCAGAACAACGGCAGGAGGCTGAGCAGAGAGATTCAGCTCACTGTTAACCTCTCCCATTTCCTTAACCAATTCATTCTGAACGATTTTTACAAATTCCTGCCCCGGGGTCAGGCTTTTGTTAACCTCATGCCCCACTGCACTCTCTTTGATTCGTGAAATAAAATCACGTACAACAGGCAAGGCAACGTCTGCTTCGAGCAAAGCCATACGAACTTCGCGCAGCGTATCTTTAATATTATCTTCAGTCAGCCGTCCTCGACCACTGATATTGCGCAGAGTGCGCGATAGTCTGTCAGTTAAATTATCAAACATTGTCTCAGCTCAGATATCTACAAGTGGGTCTACCTGTAAGGCAAATTTTACGAATTATAACACGATGATTGCTTGATCTCTGCAAAGAGATTCCCAACTATGATTAACAACGGTTGGAGGCTACCCCAGCTAACGGTATACTTAAATTTTAAGTTCAATCCATACCCAAAAGATTTCAAAGTGCTACGGCTTGAGAAATAGAGGGTACACACTATTGCGAAAACGATAAACGTTATGCTGGTATTTTCAATCATTGCTTTACTTGCTTATCTCATTAGCCTGACGCTCATCGTGCCGGGTTTATCTCGCCAACAAAACAATTATCAAAAGCTGGCGCTTTTTTTCGCAACATTAGCGCTAATTGCCCATGCAATTGCACTGAAGTATCAAGTATTTCATGTCAGCAGCGGGCAAAATCTCACCTTATTGAATTTAGGTTCAATTGTCAGCTTATTGATGTCCATCATTATGACAATCGTTGCTTTTCGTGGCAGGGCATGGTTTTTTCTGCCCATAGTTTACAGTTTTGCCATGATAAATTTGATATTAGCCAGCATGATGCCGGGTGAATTTATTACCCATCTTGAAGCCAGTATTGAGCTATTCATTCATATTGGGCTGGCATTGCTTGGATATGCAACTTTACTTATCGCGGCCCTTTATGCGTTACAGCTAGGCTGGTTGGATTATCGGCTTAAAAAGAAAAAACTCACCTTTACTTCCGGAATACCGCCATTGATGGTAATTGAACGAAAAATGTTCCACATTACCCAAGTTGGTGTAATTTTACTAACATTGACCTTATGTACAGGCATCATGTATATGGATGATATTTTTAGTAAAGAAAATATTCATAAATCTGTATTATCTATCATCGCCTGGTTTGTCTACGTCATTTTGCTTTGGGGACATTATCATGAAGGTTGGCGCGGCAAGCGCGTTATTTGGTTCAATTTGATTGGCGCGTTTATTCTGACTCTCGCGTTTTTCGGTAGCAGGCTATTGCAGGAAGTCTTGATTTATTAATGAAGTTAACAAACCATTGTAGCCAGTTCGTATAAATATTAGGAAGGAACTCTGTTTTGGAGCACGTCTCAACAGGCACACTCATTATAATTCTTGTTGTCATGGTAATCGTTTCGGCCTATTTTTCGGCCTCAGAAACCAGCATGATGACAATTAACCGCTATCGCTTACGCCATTTAGCTAAACAAGGAAGCACACCTGCGCGAAGGGTAGAGTCTCTGCTACGCCACCCAGATCGGCTTATCAGCCTTATTCTGATAGGTAACAATCTCGTCAATATCTTGGCTTCTTCGCTCGCGACTATTGTTGGTATGCGCCTTTATGGCGACATGGGAGTTGCTATTGCGACAGGCATATTAACTTTCGTGATCCTTATTTTCTCTGAAGTAATGCCAAAGACGATTGCAGCGCTTTATCCTGAAAAAGTAGCATTCCCAAGCAGCTTCCTGCTGAGACCACTAGAAAAAATCATGCTACCCCTTGTGTGGGCATTTAACAGGATTAGCTTGTTGCTCATGCGTTGCCTGGGCATTCAAACCTCAAATATTCGCAATGATTCGGTCAGTAAAGATGAGTTACGTACGATCGTAAATGAATCAAACACGCATTTATCACGCCGTAACCAAGACATGCTGATTTCAATACTCGATCTCGAAAAAGTCACTGTCGGCGACATTATGGTGCCCCGTAATGAGATTGTTGGCATTGACATTAATGCTGATTGGAAATCCGTTATCAGGCAGCTAACACATTCCCCACATGGAAGAATTGTACTTTATCGTGACTCTCTTGATGACGCGATCGGGATGTTGCGGGTACGTGAAGCCTATCGATTAATGATGGAGAAAAAAGAGTTTACGAAAAGGAACCTGATCAAAGCTGCGGATAAAATTTATTTTATTCCGGTCAGTACCCCATTAAATACCCAGCTCATCAACTTCCAACGCAATAAGCAAAAAGTGGGGCTGATCGTTGACGAATATGGTGATATCCAAGGGCTTGTGACAGTTGAAGATATTTTAGAAGAAATTGTCGGTGATTTTACGACATCCATGTCCCCGACTTTGGCGGAAGAAGTACTTCCTCAAAGTGACGGTACAGTGTTGGTTGATGGTACAGCTAATATCCGTGAACTGAATAAAGCCTTTGATTGGGCACTACCCGAAGATGGCCCAAGAACAATGAACGGAATGGTTCTGGAGGAGTTAGGTGAAATCCCGGAGTTGCACGCTCAAGTTCAGATTAATGGATATAATTTTGAGGTTCTTGCAGTACACGACAATGTCATTAAACAAGTCCGAGTAACACAGATCAGCCAAAATCCGGGCAAAAGTGAAAAAAACGATGATTAATCAGAAGACTAATCAGTAAAGATAAAATCAATTCGGATAGATTTTTACAGATACTTCCTTATACAAAATCATAAACAAGGCCCTGTTTATGATTTTGTATAATCGCCATTTTTTGTTAGCGTATGAGTTAAACGAAAAAGGCGATTATACAAGTCAATATACAGGGCCTGTCGGATTTTGTGCCTTACATCCTCTCTATCTCAGGGAGGCGCTTACGGCGGTTATCGCGCTTAATGAACTACACCTGAAGCTCAACAAGCTTTTCTTCAGGCAGTGCCAACTCATCGTTATAGTTGACACGAACACCAGCGTCCAGAATGCCCTGAGCAATGCCTTGGGCTTCTTTCAGTGAGTGCATTTCATAAGTGCCACACTGATAAATATTCAACTCTGGGATCTGGTTTTGGTTTTCAACTTTCAGTACGTCTGCCATTGCAGCTTTCCACGCTTCAGCCACTCTGGCTTCCGCAGGAGCACCAATCAGGCTCATATAAAAACCGGTGCGGCAACCCATTGGTGAGATGTCGATAATTTCAACACCATCACCATTCAAATGGTTACGCATAAAACCTGCAAAAAGATGTTCAAGCGTGTGAATGCCTTTCTCAGGCATTACTGCTTTATTAGGGACACAAAAACGTAAATCAAATACTGTAATGGTATCACCATGAGGTGTATCCATCGTCTTAGCAACTCTAACAGCTGGCGCAGCCATACGTGTATGGTCAACTGTAAAACTGTCCAATAAAGGCATAATATTACCTCCTGAGGCATCAGATTTTTTTACGAGTATTTTTCAGATAAATGAAACCTTTTCATTTGCGGCTGGTCATAAGATATGAAGACGCGCAAAATTGTTATCATCCCTATTCTCTAAGATATTTTATTCGGCCACCACTGGTGGCCATTTTCTTTTTTTAACGCCCTGCATGAAGTTTCAGATACTCATCAAAACTCATGCTGTCCTGCTGCTCAATATGATGTTGCAGAGATACAGAAGCATCGCGTTCATTGGAGAAACTTTCTTCATCTAAAATTGAATAAGGCTCTTCAATCAATTCATTATGGTATTTGTTTGACAGTTCCAATCCAAAACCAACTATTCCCTGCTCTTTCATCTTATCCAACACGCGCCCGGAAAACGTTAAGGATGGATCTTCAAGCATGGATACCAACTCCTTACAGACTGATTGATATTGTGTTCCTGAACAAGTATCCAAGACTTCTGCAACACGCTCTAGATCTGCAAATAGCTGCTGCCCAACGAATTTAAGCGGTTTCTGCTCATCACCATCGCCAATAGCAATATGTAGATCGGGTTTACGCCCTTCCAAAATCACCTTATTCCAATTTTGACGACAACAATCAAGTTCTTCATTTCCCATTTCTGGAGCATCTGCCAAGACACACCATATCAAGAATAGGTCAAGAAAACGAATCTGAGTTTCATCAACTCCAATGGCGCTGAAGGGATTAATATCCAACGAACGCACTTCAATGTATTCAATGCCGCCTCTCAACAAGGCGTCGGAAGGTGACTCCCCTTCTTTCGTCACGCGTTTCGGGCGTATTGGAGCGTACAACTCATTTTCTATCTGGAGAACATTAGTATTCAGCTGTAGATATTTACCTTCTTTCTTCACACCAATAGATGCAAAATCTACAGACGGCTTATGAATGGCCTTCTTCAAGCCTGCTACATACGTGTGGAGATTATTGAAGGTAATATTGAGTTCACTTTGCGATTTGTTGGTATACCCCAAGTCACTCATTCTTAATGACGTCGCATAAGGCAGATAACACGTCCCTTTTTCAGTTTCTTCAAAAGATAACGTGGTATTTCGCCCACTTAAGAATGAAGAACAAATCGCTGGTGATGCGCCGAATAAATAAGGGATAACCCATCCAAAACGGTAATAATTTCGGATCAGGCGAAAATAAGCATCCGAAATCTGTTCTTTCCCGGTTTCGGCATCTTTAATACCTAACCGAGCTTGCCAGAAGCTTATTGGCAACGAAAAATTATAATGCACTCCAGAAATCGTCTGCATTAAGGCACCGTAACGGTTTTTTAGCCCTTCACGATACAGGGTCTTAAAACGTCCCACGTTGGATGTGCCATATTGGGCCAGAGTAATATTTTCTTCTTTATCAATAAAACATGGCATGCTTAAAGGCCACATTTTTTCATTATCCAGATTTCGCGCAGTGTAACGGTGTAAATCTTTAAGGAAATCAACAGTTCTATTTATGTTGCTATCAACAGGGGTAATAAACTCCAATAGAGATTCAGCAAAATCAGTTGTAATCCATTTATGCGTTAAAGAAGCACCAAGTGATTTTGGATGCTTAGTCTTAGCTAAATGACCGTCTGGAGTAACACGCAAAGTTTCACGTTCAATACCTCGGCAAATACCTTTTAATACCGTAGGGTTTGCCTCTAACCATGACAATGCTTTTGATACATCCGGGATCAATTTGACCTCCCTTGGAGTTTAAAAGATTATTACTAAGAGATTACTTTATATTAAACAGACTAAGTTGTCGCTGATTACATAAAGATGTCTATGCATCATCGATTAAATTATAATCGAACAATAATAAAAGAAATGTAATGAATAAGAAGAAATAAAAAACCCCTGACTCAGAGAATCAGGGGCTTAATATGGTGCATCCGGGAGGA
>NZ_VCDN01000114.1:0-369 GCF_033949405.1 Xenorhabdus santafensis
TTGGCGATACCCCAACTGAATGTTATCACTGCAACCTTGTTATTCTTAGAATATGAATTCGATTCTTTTTTCGTTTTAATCAGTTATTTCAGTAAAATGGCTGGGGTACCTGGATTCGAACCAGGGAATGCCAGGATCAAAACCTGGTGCCTTACCGCTTGGCGATACCCCACCTGAAACAACACACTAAAACTTAAAACCGTAAATCAAACCTATTCTAAGTACAACCCGACAAAGAAATGGTGCGGGAGGCGAGACTTGAACTCGCACACCTTGCGGCGCCAGAACCTAAATCTGGTGCGTCTACCAATTTCGCCACTCCCGCAAAGATGGTGGCTACGACGGGATTCGAACCTGTGACCCCAGCAT
>NZ_VCDN01000115.1:0-5839 GCF_033949405.1 Xenorhabdus santafensis
ACCGCCAACGGAATATAAAGCTGACTGGGACGATTATCGTCTGCGTCACGGCATAGAGGCGGCAAAGCAGGCATTCAGCAACGGGTTATATCAGGTCAGGGAGAAAGAACCAGTGAACGCAGAAGCAATGGAAAACCACGAAACTAAGCCCAAAAAGGCCAATAACAATCTGGCACAAATGGCAGCCAGTCAACGCGGGGCATTGCTGGTTGAGCATTACAAAAAAATCGCGGTACATGCTGAAAGCGAAGCGGTTTATCACTATAACGGTACGACATGGGAAACCGTGTCAGATAACGAGCTACGTCGCGCAATGGTGGCAATCTTTGACCAGCACGACACCCCGTACAGCCCGAATGGTATTAATAACGCGATCTGCGCCATGAAATTACAAATTCCGGTTATTGGCGAACAGCGGTCGGATTTAATCGGGTTTCGTAATGGCGTGTATGCGTTATCGACACAGCAATTTACCCCGCACCAGCCGGAACACTGGTTAATGAATCATAACGGCATTGAATTTACCCAACCTGCTATCGGTGAAAATTTGTCGGATCATGCTCCTGACTTTTACCGTTGGTTATCCCATGCGGCGGGGCAGAATGAAAACAAGATGAATCGCATCAAAGCCGCCCTGTTTATGATTCTGGCAAACCGTTATGACTGGCAGCTATTTATTGAGGTAACAGGCGAAGGTGGTAGCGGTAAAAGTGTGTTTACGTATATCGCTACCTTACTGGCGGGAGAACACAATACTGCCAGTGGCAATATGAGAGCGCTGGATGAAGCCAGAGGCCGATATCAGTTTGTCGGCAAAAGTTTAATTACGCTGCCCGATCAGGTTAAATATGTCGGTGAAGGTGCGGGAATTAAGGCGATTACAGGCGGCGACCTGATTGAAGTTGACGGGAAATACGAGAAGCAATTTTCTACCATAATCAAAGCTGTGGTATTAGCCACCAATAATGAACCCATGAGTTTTACCGAACGCAATGGCGGCATTGCACGGCGGCGGGTGATATTCCCGTTTAATATTCCGGTCAAAGAATCAGAGAAAGACCCACAATTACCGGAGAAAATCAGTCGGGAGCTTCCAGTGATTATTCGCCATTTATTAAACGAATTTGCCGACCAGAATAAGGCTAAAAAACTGCTACAGGCGCAACGCGACTCTAACGAAGCGTTAACGGTAAAGAGTCATTCCGATCCGCTGTATCGCTTTTGTGGTTATCTGGTATCCGCTAATGATATGACCGGAATGAAGATGGGGAATAAAAACATCAGTCCACGCGCGCCGAGATTGTATTTATATCACGCCTATCTCTCTTTTATGGAGGCGCACGGCTTTGAGCGTCCGCTGACACTGACCAAGTTTGGTGAATCTATCCCCAAGATTATGCTGGAATACCGGAAAGAGTATCGGAAAGTACGAACGAAGAAAGGCTATATTTATAACGTTGAATTATCGGAAGAGGCCGAAGAATGGCTACCTTCCGTGCCTGAGTGTCGAGACTTTACAGCACCTGTATAAAACTTTTGGCTTTGGGTATGCACTCCATACACCTTTTCAAGTATCTAACTGTATTTAAAAGAAAATAATAGATGTATAGTTATTTTTTAACTATACATCAACTCTACATTCTCTTCATTAATCTAAAAAGTGGGTGAACAGGTGATACAGTCAGTGAATATTATATTAATTGCATCAAACCCAGATGTGGCAAGGCTTTCAGGGAATTGTGCAGAGGGTGCATAACTGAGCGGATGAAAAAGATTTTCAGGGGGGCTTCTGGCAAGCAAATGAAATCAGAAGCAAATACCGTGCGCAATCCGGTTTTTATTTTCTGGTACTACCTGAAATTCACATTAGGTAATTATCTGATTTTATTTAAGAGTAGAAGTTAATCACAATTTCATTAATGGAATTTTATTCACTCTGGAATAGATAAATAATTCTGTTATATCCTGTTTCACTGAGCATTTATCGAAAGTGCTGTTACAGGAGACATGAATGTCACACATCATTTACTTGTCGTTAAAAGGCAAGAAACAAGGGCTTATTTCAGCGGGTTGTTCCACGCCGGAATCTATCGGGAACCGTTATCAGGCAGGTCGGGAAAATGAAATACAGGTACTGAGTGTGAATCACTCTGTGAGCCGCGACCAGAACGCGCATCATCATCCTGTCAGTTTTACTAAGCCTATTGATAAATCCTCACCGCTGTTAGCGATGGCAATTGACGGTAACGAATTGTTAGAAGCTACTTTTTTATGTTACCGGACAAGCCAGATGGGGCAGTTAGAAGCCTTTTATGAAATCAAGCTAACAGGCGCAACGATTGTTAATTTTACCTGTCATTACCCCCATTCAATAAATAGTAATGATCAGATACCGTATGAAACGGTACAGCTCGATTACAAATCCATTTCATGTAACCACATCGCCGCAGGGACTTCGGGTTACAGCATTACACAATTAGCGGGGCGTGAAGAAGGTAAGCCGCTTTTATCTGGTTTTTCATCCATTAAGCCACTGATTGAAGAGGCGGTAGCGGCTCTATTTAGCCATAAATTCACGCTGAAACATCAAGGAAATGTTTGCCAAGATATCGCGTATGGTGTGGAAACAGACAAGGGACTGATTGAGGGAATATGTCAAACATCTGGAATGACAAAACAGTTTGATGCCAAAAAAGAAGAAAACCTTGAGGTCAAATATCTATTTCAAACAAAAATAGGGATTTAATAATGTCGATTTTTAAAACGAAAACCGTTAAAGGCGGAAAAAATACAGAACTTGAAATGGATGTTTTTTACTTAAACCAAATCCCAGACGCAATGGAAAAAATGGGATGGGAAATGGCACCCAAATTAATGCGCCATTGGTTTAATACAAAACCTGCTTATATATTTACGGAAGAAGAAAAAGATAAGTATGTTACAGGTAAAGCGGTAGATATACCGGATGGAAGAGTTAATGACTCCATTATAAAAATGGAGTGGGCATTGAGATATAAACAACCTAAAGAAATTATGTCTGTCCTCATTAATGGTTGGGCTAGTAGTGCGGGTATAGGACAATTAAAAATGCAATTAGAAAAAGAGGGTGGAAAGAAAGCATTAGGATATGAAACGGATATACGAGAAATAGACACATTTTCAGTAGTTAACTCTAGAAGATTTGGTTCTAAATTTGATACGGTTGACGATTGGTATGGTGCCATGGGTAATTCTAATATGAAGGTAGCAGTTAAAGGTCACGTAGATAAATTAGACGGTAAAGATGTCTTTGTTACCGAGCAGATTGGAATGTATTTAAAAGATACCTATGATTTTGTTGGCGCTAACGAACCTTTAGGAATTTGGAGTAAAAATGGTATATTAGATAAAGTGAGTTCTGTCGATTATGCCGCTCTTTATGCTACCGGAAGCTGGATGGCCTTATGGATTAAATATAATGGATATGTTCCTGTAATTAATGATAGCTTTAGAAAATGGCAGAAAAAACACAATGAAGGTGGTGATTTCATTGTGTTTTCTGATATTTTATGGATGGATTCGTTACCACAACATAGAATTATTCAATTATGAAAAATAAATTTTTTTTAAAAAAAACATTATTGGTTTTAGTGATCTCTGCTGTTTTTATAGCGTGGATGTTATTTCCATCAACTTTATTCTTTGGTGATTGGAATAAAAAGTTTGAAGTAAAGGATGAAAATGGTCAATATACCGCAGTCGTATATAAAAAATTACCCATATCGCCATACGCGATGTTTAAATACTTTATTATGGATGATGACTATTTCATTGTTTTATATGATAATAAAAACAGATATATCTGGAAAAGCTCTCAGTTCACAACAATATCATATGAGGCATTTTTTGCTTCATTTAGCTTTCCAACCGCTAAGAACAATGCTTTTATATACCCAACAAATGATGGGTATGAAGTCATTTATATGGATAAATTAAAATGATTTTTTTTGTAAAAATTCTGTTTTTATATTTATCTTTTTTTAGCCTCTAACTGTCAGAGGCTTTTATTATTGTGTGATTGAACACCATGGAAAACATAATTTATTATTATTCCTCATGCTGTTAAATATATTTCTTTGAAAACAAATAGAAATAAAAACACCATGAAAAAACTTCTCGAATTACGTCAACAAAAATCCGATTTAACCCAGCGAATGCGCTCGCTTCTCACCAAAGCTGAAAACGAAAAACGTTCACTGAATACCGATGAAGCCAAACAGTTCGATGAACTGCGCAGCCAGTCCGACATGCTGAATACGGAAATTGCCCGTTATGAAGCGTTGGCTGATGAAGAACGCAGTCAGGCAAAGACCCAGCCAACCAGCAAAAAACTCAACAATGATGAATTACGCCACTATGTTCTGACGGGTGAAGCTCGTTCTCTATCTACGGGCGTTCCGTCTGAAGGCGGCTATACTGTTATTCCTGAACTGAACAAACAAATCATGCAACAACTGACTGATGAGTCAGTGATGCGCCGGATTTGTACAGTGAAAACCACACGCAGCAATGAATATAAACAGCTTGTTTCGGTCGGTGGTGCAGCAGTGGCATACGGGGAGGAAGGCAAGGCACGTACTGAGACTGCTACGCCGAAGATGGAAGAAGTCAGCATTAAGCTGTTCCCCATCTACGCCTATCCCAAAACCACCCAAGAGATTATCGATTTTAGCGATGTGGATATCTTAGGCTGGCTGACCGCTGAAATTGCCGACACTTTCGTTGATACCGAAGAAACGGATCTCATCAGTGGTGACGGCAGTAAAAAAGCGAAAGGCTTTCTGTCTTATCCTCGTGATACCCAAGCTGACAAAGTACGTGCATTTGGCACATTGCAAAAATTGGAAGTGACCGCGCTTTCAGCGGATAGCCTGATTGACCTGAAATTCTTACTTAAAAACAAATACCGTAAAAACGCTGTTTGGGTGATGAATTCCAATACAGCCGCGCAGGTGCAGAAGCTGAAAAACGGCAATGGTGATTATATCTGGCGGGAACGTTTACAGGCGGGTGATCCCGATATGCTGCTGGGCTTGCCTGTCCACTACCTTGAATTTATGCCGGAGGGTGTGATCGGTCTGGGTGACTTCAAACGCGGCTATTTTATTGTTGACCATGAAACCGGCATTCGTACCCGTCCTGACAATATCACCGAGCCGGGATTTTATAAGGTTCACACCGATAAATATCTGGGCGGCGGGCTGGTGGATTCCAAGGCGATTAAGGTACTGGAAGTGAAAGCGTCCAGCCACTAAACAGAAAGGGGATTGCGCCCCTTTCCAAATCTTGGAGTCCATCAATGAAGCATGATTTTGAAATCCGCACCGCTTCACTCTCTGCCAGCAATAAGACGCTGACAGGCTATGTAATTAAGTGGAACAGCCGATCACATGTGCTGTGGGATGAGTTTATCGAACAGTTCGCGCCGAATGCGTTTAACGCCAGTTTAGCGGCGGGAACAGATATCAGGGCGTTGTACGAACATGACCCGATGAATCTGTTAGGCCGCACCACGTCCGGCACATTGCAGCTTGCCGCAGATGCCACCGGATTGCACTTCGAACTAACCCCGCCAGATACGCAATTGGGGCACGATGTATTAACACTGGTGGAACGCGGGGATATACAAGGCATGTCCTTTGGTTTTCGTACTATTAAAGATCAGTGGGATACAGGTCAGACACCTTATATCAGAACGGTATTGGAAGCTGAATTGCGGGAAATTACCATAACCAGCTTACCTGCCTATCCTGAAAGTGGCGTTGAAATTGCCAAGCGTTCACTGAATGCCGCTAAACCC
>NZ_VCDN01000116.1:0-8759 GCF_033949405.1 Xenorhabdus santafensis
CCGAAAGAAAATCTTATTCGTTTGCCCGAAGTTCAGCGCAGAACGGGCTATAGCAAGGCGTGGATCTACAAACTGATTAGCGATGGGGAATTTCCGAAACAAATTAAGCTCGGTTCCCGTTCCATCGCGTTTATTGAATCAGAGATTAATAACTGGATTGCGCAGCGGATCGCAGGTTCACGAGCGGCATAACATAAGAAACGTAATATAAAAAAACAACGCCCCAGAGTGCGACAACACATCTGAGGCGTCTGACCAACAACCGTTATTAGGAGTAACGATGATGGCTGATATACAGCATACCCAAACTCACCCTAAATTTACACTTTCAGATAAGACAGCACGTCAAAAAACACTCGACTTGATCCAAACCGTAAAAAAATCCGCCATGTATCATTGGGGAAATCTTCTGCCTGCCTGTGGTATTAATATTCCGACAAAAGATAAACATGGTGCTTGCCCGATTTGCGGCGGTACTGACCGTTTTCACTTTATTGATGATCACAATCATGGCAACTGGCATTGCCGCCAGTGTGATAACCCCAACTATGGTGATGGGCTGGATTTGGTGGCAAGAACCAAAGGAATTTCTATTACTGAGGCAGCGAAAATCGTTGCGGATGTACTGGCATTACCTTTACCCGAACCTAAACCAGCCAGAAAAACCATTCAAACAACACAGCCGATTGCCGACAGAGTGGCAGCTCTGATGACGAAAACAGTTGTCGGGCAATCTCCCTACCTGTCCGCAAAGGGACTGCATTATCCTAACCAGCGGTTATTGCCAGATAATTCAGCAGTGTTGCAATTCACAACACTGGACAAAAAAGTTACAGGTGCGCAAATCATCAAACCGAATGGTGAAAAAAAACTTTTTCCCGGTAGCCAGAAGAAAGGTGCGTTTATTCCTTTATCTACGCTGGAAGAGAACCCAGATACCGTCATCATTACCGAAGGTTACGCCACGGCACTCACAGTTAACCAACTCTGTAATGGCGCTGTTCTCGCGGCGCTAGATGCGAGCAATTTGCTCTCCGTTGCTCAATCAGTCAGAGAACGCTGGCCGGACAAGAAAATCATTATTGCCGCAGATAACGACTGGCATCAGCTCGGCGAACTGGATAAAAACGGTAAACCGAAAGTGAATACCGGCAGAATCTCGGCAGAAAAAGCGGCCATTGCAGTTAATGGCTGGATCACGTTACCGCCGACAGAACATAAAGCCGATTGGGACGACTATCGCCAACAACACGGTGTAGAAACGGCAAAGCTGGCGTTTGCTCAGGGGCTTTATCAACCGGCACCCATAACGAAAAAAGCGATCACTCAGCCCAATGATACCGAATCGTCAAAACTAACCTTATGTCAGATGGGTGCTAGCCAGCGCGGAGAAGTGTTACTGGCACGTTATGACGGTGATTTGGCATTGGATGGCGCTTCGGAAACCGTTCATCACTATGATGGTATTATCTGGTGTCCGATCAGTAACCGCGATTTACAGCGGGAAATGGTGGCAGCTTTTATGGAAGAGAAAATGCCATATTCACCACATGGTATTAGTGCTGCCGTGGATGCTCTGAAACTACAGCTTCCCATGATGAACTCGCCAGAACGCCATTTAATTGGGTTCCGTAATGGTGTGTTTGATCTGAAAATCGGTCAGTTCCGGCCTCATCACAAACATGACTGGTTATTACTTGCTAATGATGTTGAATTCAATTCCCCCGTTTCGGGGGAAACCCTGCAAAGCCACTCACCTCAGTTCTGGCACTGGCTTAATCGAGCAACTGCCCACTGTGAAAACAAAGCAGAGAGAGTGTTGGCCGCGCTGTTTATGGTGCTGGCAAACCGTTACGACTGGCAGTTATTTCTGGAAGTTACCGGTGCCGGAGGCAGTGGTAAAAGCATTTTTGCTGAAATCTGCGTGATGCTGGCAGGCAAAGGCAATACCGTTTCTGCCAGTATGGCCGCACTGGAAAACCCACGGGATCGTGCGCTGATTGTCGGCTATTCGCTGATTATCCTGCCCGACCAGACCCGCTATGTGGGCGATGGCTCCGGCATCAAGGCCATTACAGGCGGGGATGAAGTTGCCATTGACCCGAAGCACAAACAGCCCTATTCAACCCGCATTCCGGCTGTGGTGCTGGCGGTGAACAATAACGCCATGAGTTTCAGTGATCGCAGTGGCGGAGTGTCGCGGCGTCGGGTGATTTTCAACTTCTCCGAAGTCGTGCCGGAAAACGAACGCGATCCGCTTCTGCGGGACAAAATCGCGGCAGAGCTATCTATCATTATCCGGCAACTGCTTCATCGGTTTGCTGATCCACAAACGGCAAGGCGTTTACTGGCAGAGCAACAAAAATCCGAAGAGGCTCTGGATATCAAACGGCGGTACAGATCCACTGGTTGATTTTTGCGGTTATCTGGTGGCTTCCCATGAAGCGGATGGCCTGTTAATTGGCAATGCGGAAATCGTGCCGTTCAATCCCCGCAAATACCTCTATCATGCTTACCTTGCTTATATGAAAGGCAATAACCTGAATAGACCGGTTTCCGTGACCCGATTCGGTATGGATATGCCCGGCGCACTGGCTGAATACAACCAGCATTACCTACGTAAGAAAAGCAAACAGGGCATTCGCAGCAATCTGGATCTGAATATAGACACTGCCATCGAATGGCTGCCGAAACTGACAAGGGATAACCTGCCAGAAGAATAATTTTTTTCACACCGATAAAGATTTCCTAAAAAAATATAAAAAGTGTTCACCACTATTCATTCTATGATTTAAATCAGATATATCAATGTATTGTAGGGTGAATAGTTATTTTTAAACTATTCATAAGTCTTCACCCCTGTTCACCTTTTTCTGATTTAAAGGTGAAGGGTCGGGTGAAGAGTGGTGATGAGTTGGATTTCAAGTTATCACCCTTTAACAATATGAATTTAAATAAAAATATTTAGAGGTGAATAGGGTGAACAGTTTTACCCATAATTCTGTAATAGGGAGGGGGTAAATAAAAAGGGTTTTCCTGGCTGGATTGGTGTTTTTTAGGCTCTCCATGTTACCGGGTTAATGTATTAGCCCGGTAACATGGAGAAGACAAGCGCAGCGCGTCAGTGTGTTCTTAATCTGTTGCATTACGTGAAATTAAAATGAAGTAATCATTTGATTTTATTTAGGAGGAGAGGTTAATCACAATTTTGCTGATGTACTTTTAGTTGAATTGGAATATATAAATAATTTTGTTATATCCTGTATTGTACTCAAAATAGACAATTGTAATTTCATCACTAAATTATTTTACAATTTAGGCACTAATTAAGGATTGATACACAAAAAATTATGGATAGCACAAATGAACAGGATAATGAATACCATCAATCAGTTGTTTGATCGTTCAGGTCTGGTCTTTACACTTATTACTGAAAACTTACCTGAACAGACCTTTGCTGTCGTGGATTTCTCCCTTACCGAATCGCTGTCATCCCCCTTTCGGTTGGAAGCCACGCTAACCTGTAAAACGCCTGAGATTGACTTTGCTGATGTCCTCGACCGAGATGCTTCTTTTGCCGTGCATCGCAATGGGCAAGTTGAGCGGCAAGTCACCGGAATGATAACCCATTTTTCACTGCTTTCAACCGGGCGGCACAGCAGTCACTACCATATCACCCTTCAGCCTCCCCTATGGCGCGCATCATTACGGGTCAACAGCCGGGTTTTTCAAAATCAGTCCGTTGTGGATATTGTGGAAAGCCTGCTCAGGGAAAATGGTGTGCGAAACATTTTCTTTGCATTGGGTTATAAACACCCACCACGAGAATTCTGTGTTCAGTACGATGAAAGCGATTTGGCCTTTATCCAGCGCTTACTGGCTGATGAGGGTATTTTTTACTACTTCACCTTCGATCAGGAACAGCATGAACAACGTATTGTTTTTCACGATTCCTGTCTGTCCCTTAATCAGGTCATTAATGTTCCTTATCGTCCCGAATCTGACGCCACAGGTGGAACAACCTGTATTCACCAATTTAGCTGGTCAGAGCGCGTTGGTATTGCCAATATCACCACTAAAGACAGAACATTTAAGAACCCCCGCTGGAACCGTGAATTCTGGTATGAAGGGCGCAACCTTGATAATCAGCGGATACTGAACAGCTATCATTATTATGATTTCCCCAGCCGCTTTAAAGATGATGGCTTAGGTCAGCGGGCAAGCCAGTATCGTCTGGAATACCTGCGGCGAGATACTCAGCTTGGCAGCGGTCAGGGTGACTGTTTTGCTATGTGGCCGGGGCAATTGTTTAACCTGACCGATCACCCCCGAGAAACGTTCAACGACCAATGGCAGCTCATTCAGGTTACTCATTCCGGGCGGCAGCCACAGGCTGATGAAACTCAATCCGGTGATGGCGGCACATGGCTGTCTAATCAATTTACCTTCACCACCCGAAAAAATTCTTACCGCCCTTCACCCTATCCAAAACCCAAAATGGAAGGCCCACATATCGCCACTGTCGTTGGGCCGGAGGGAGAAGAAATCTTCTGTGACGAACACGGGCGCGTTCGTATCCAGTTTGACTGGGACAGATATGGTGACTTTAATGACCGGAGTTCCTGCTGGGTACGGGTCAGTCAGGCGTGGGCCGGACAATTAATGGGGATGATCGCTATTCCCCGTATTGGTCATGAGGTGCTGGTTGATTTTATCCACGGCGATCCCGACCAGCCGATTATTGTCGGGCGGGCTTATCATGCTAACAACATTCCGCCAAACCGTCTGCCAATGGCGAAAACCCAGATGTCAATCCGGTCGAAAACCCATAAAGGCGAAGGGTTTAACGAACTGCGCTTTGAGGATGAGAAAGATCGCGAAGAGGTCTTTATCCACGCGCAGAAAAACCTCGCCATCCAGGTACGCAATTCACGCGGAGAACGGATCAACTATGACCGCACAACCAGCATTGGTCATGATGATGAACTTGTGATAGCCAATAATCGTAAGGTAACTGTAGAAGGTCAACAGGATCATAAAACTACGGGTAATTATATTGAGCAGATTGATGGTGACCGCTCATTACAGCTCAAAGGCGATCTGGCTGAGAAAATTCAGGGAGTAGTCAGTGTGGATGCGCAGGGCGATCTGACCCTGCAAAGCGGCAGCAAAATTACCCTGAGTGTCGGGGGAAATTTTGTTGTGATTCATGCCGGTGGTATTGATATCAAAGGTGCTGCCATCAACCTGAACTCCGGTGGCAGCCCCGGTGATTTACTCGCACCTGCTAATCCTGCCATCCTGCTTGCAGCGGCAAGTGAAGGTTCAATGTTTGTCGCTCACTGCCCAATGAAAGATAAGGAGAAACAGGAATGAGTCAGGAAAAACTTTACGCCATTATTGATGGGGCAGCAGAACCTGATCTGTTTTTGATGCTGGAGCGTTATGACCCGCCTTCCGCCTGTCTTTATGGCGAGCCTCTCCAGCCCGAACTGGTTAAAATTGCCCCTTATCTGGTACAGGTGAATGAAAAAGTCAAAATCTGGCTGGAATGCCGCAAAACCCCTTGGGGAGTGTTCGCCCACAGCGCAGCAGATATGAAAATCGTACGCCAACATTTACGGAAATACCTGCAAGTCCTGCTTCCTAAGCAGGAAAAACCGGTATTTTTCCGTTTTTATGACCCCCGCAATATCTGGGATTTTCTCGGCGTATTAAGTGACTGGGAAGTGCATTGCTTTTTGGGGCCGATCTCACGCATCACAACACTTTATCTTGAAGAAGAACGCACAGATAACTTTGCCAAAATCAGAGAACCTTTTCCTGATAATGCCAAAGGGAAATATAAAATTTTCAAAATCAGCGAAGAACAGTATGAATTGATAGAGATAAAGCAAAAAGAGAAATATTTACAAAAACTTTATTCAATTTTGTTATCTGAGTTGGCAGAAATAAGAAAAAGTATCAGTATCGCCAACGCAATGCCATTTTTAGCTTTTTTCTATGATTATCTACTTTCTGAGAAAATTACAGACACTCGTTCTATCGAGGGAATTCTTAAGAAAGTGATCAGAGAAGAAAATTTCGATATTGATGAGTTTGATGAATCCATTTTAACCAAACTTACTGATGACGAAACTCCCGGTTGGTATAGGGCTAATAAATTTCTTCTTAATATGTAATAACAATCAATATATGTATTAAAATTAATTCGGGAGAGAAACAATATGGGAAATGCCATCAGAATCGGTGATATGGGTACAAAACATGGAGATTGCCCGGAAACACCTGTAATTACCGGTGCCAGCAGTGTTAAGGTAGACGGTGTCTATATAGCCAGACAAGGGGATATTCTGGAATCCCACTCATCACATTCCCGGATGATAGTTGAAGGTTCCGGATCTGTGTTTATTGAAGGGAAACCAGCCGCTAGAACGGGAGATGCCGTTGATTGTGGCGGTATTGTTATTGGTGGGGGTAGCGTAAGTATTGGCTGAGGATATTTGGAAAAGTACATATAAGTACACTGAGGTTCATACAAAAAAACACAGTTTATGAACTATATTTAACCAGCATTTCTTACTTAAATTCAGTTATTTTATCGTCAAAAGGAAGATTAGATGGAACCTATCAATGAAAAGGAAAAAACACTGTTAACAGCTCTTAACGATAATATCTGCTTTAACAAAAAAGAGGAGTTAATAAAAAAACTATCTGAACATGATGAAAATAACACATGGAGTGCGGGTAAAGCCTGTGCTACATGCCCACCACCGGAAGCGAGAGAGGATTTTGTTAAGCATGTATTAAGTCAAGTTCCATATGTTAATAAGGATGGTTTCTTTAAAAATACTGATATAATTCAAGATCATGTTACTGCTTTAGAGAGGGGTAAGATAAATACAGTAAATGCAATCGTTCTACATAGAACTGATAGTTATACTATGGCATCAGCAATATCATCATTCAGAACAAGAAAATTTGGCACGCATTTTATTGTAGACAAAGATGGCACAATAAAACAAACAGCTAGTTTAAACAAAATTACAGAGCATGTGGGGAGAATAAAATCAAAATGTAAAGAGGAAGGAACCTGTAAAAATAATGCAGAAAGAAAAAAAATAGATAGCTTTGGTTGGAATCCAGCTAAAATTCATGCCCATGAAAAATTAAAATCGTACCCTGACAGATACCCTACAAGTAGTGATAGCATAGGAATAGAAGTTGTTGCCAAATATGAGAATGATTCTTATCAAGAAGCAACTGAACAGCAAAAAGAATCAATTAAAAAACTAGTTAATTTGTTAAAATGTAAATATAATTTAAATAGTGGTGATATATATGAACATGATAAAATATCTTACAAAGCTCCAGGTGAAGGTGCTAATCTTTATTTTGATGATATTTAGTCATTTCTCTTATTCTATAAATGAAAAAATAGAATTAATAGAGGTTTTGGGATTAAAACTGTCTCAAAGTAACGGAATGGGAACTATAGAGGCATGTAAAAAATGGGATTTAAGTACAGGTGATATTTATAATATATTTAAGATAAGTAATAAGTATGAGTATAATCCACATCGTGAATTTGATTATGCCCCATGTAATATGGAAGGAAGAGTTAGTTTTAATGGGAAAATATGGGATTTTTATATAAATGGTGGTGGTATAACCACTCTTGAAAATAATAATGATACTATTTATCTAGGTTGTAACTCGAAAAAATGTGATCATTTCTTTATTTTTCCTTTCGATGACACTAATTCATAATATACTCATTTAACTTCAAGGTGTTGGTTTGATTTTTAAATTAATATTAAAAATCAACAAGATGAGTTGTATCCTCTCATGCATTTTCAAGTTTAATGCGTATAGACATATAGATGGTCAAAATAAAATGAAAAATTTAATCTTGATCATCTATAATATTACTTCAAATTACCAAATTTCATTGCCGTGATTAAAAAAATAGGTTATTGTAAATTGGTTTAAATCGCTTTTTAGCGAGGATAAAAAACTCCCGTAGCCTGCAAGGGAGAGCAAGTATTGCGGTACATCTGCGCACCTTTGGAAGCAGATATTGTCAGACATAAACCCCTTGTCTAACGATGAAGGCTTTTTAAACTAAAAAATACCCCAAAAGGGCGTTTTTGCGCTATCAACTAAACGCATTGAACGTGGAATCATGCACTTCATGCCATATCACAAAATTATTCTCATACACCACATCCATACTGCTACGATTTCTGTTTGAAATATTCAGCAGATAACTTTTCTGCATCCAAATAATCAACTCATAACTACTGTTTGACACTTCACCTTGTGGCGTTTTCTGTGCCTGCTGGCATTTCAACGCTCGCACGATTTTTTGCTGACTGTTTGCGGGTTTAAGGCGTCACTTTTTGCCGGTTTACCGCTGAAAGTGACGCCGCAGCAAAAAGGCAATCTGACAATGACAGGCTCACGCCTGCTTAACCACACAGTGAATCTGACACTGCATTTTATAGATTGAAAAATCATCAAAAGGAGAACCTGACGATATCGAGGCTGGCTTTTAGCCGGTGGGGATGACCTGTTAATACAGGCGACAGTACCGCGTACTCAACCGATACCCCGCAATACCTCAACACGCGCTCACTCTGGCGCACAGATATTCGTCAGGGGGCAAAGTCGGTATTTCCTGCTTTGTCCGCACTGTCGCGCGCCAGAGATCGTATGTTGAAAGGTTAAGTAAGGGAAAACGGATGAGCCGATTGATT
>NZ_VCDN01000117.1:0-1929 GCF_033949405.1 Xenorhabdus santafensis
TTTTGATGCAAAAGGTGATGGGTATGCCATCCATGATATTGGAGCCGGCATCAACTACAACGGCCAGTTTTATAAAGCGGGCATGGTAATCGGCGCTGAGGTCAAGAACGGCAAGGTGGAGACGCATTTCGGTGTCAGGGCTAACCAGTTTACCGTGGTGAATCCGACCAATGGGAAGTCTGAACCTGTTTTTGTGACTAAAAACGGGCAGGTTTTTATCAATGCGGCCTTCATTGATATGGCGAATATTCAGAAGTTACTGGTCGGCATCGATATCAAATCCACCAATTACATTCCTAACCGGCAGGGTTTTCGCATTGATGCCAAGACCGGGTTTCTGGACGTGAACGGTTACGGCAATGGCTATCGCACCCAACTTAAAGATACTGGGTTTTATATGTTTGATGCTAATGGTGTTGCATTAATTGAATTGGGGGTCTTTTTATGAATGGTGTTGGACTAAAAATAAGGAATCCCCATGATGGCACGCATTTTGTGTTTAATGAACGCACCGCACCGGCGACATTAACGTGGGTGGCTAATGTCGATAACCATACCCCGGGGGCGAATGATCGTGCTGGAACATGGACGTGCCCGATCAAAATTCCGCCGGGTTATAAATCCGCAGTCGCTGCTCAACGAATGGCGGGGGTGGTATTTTATTACGATGGTTACAATTTTCGCATTAACGGCGGAGAGGAATTTTGTGACTATATCCAAAACGGGGAAACGGTCACGATTAAAGATATCGTACTCAAAAACCCCTATACGAGTATTGGTAATATTGTCAAGATAATCGCATACCCGTATAACCAGACAGGGAAGGCCGGGTTGAAAATCGGGGGTAATGTGAACTTTAATGTTGATATTCCCCACAGTGGATTTTCTTATGTGTCTCATAAAGCCACCCTGAGGATCGAGGGGCGGGTGGATTTTTCGAAAATCGACCCCCGGCTCAATCTGGGGAATTGTCTGGCTTTTTTCCACACGGATGACCCTTACGCCATGATTTCTTTGTATCGCAAGATCCATACCGATGGCTACGACCTTTACTATGCCTGCACCGACCGCCGCAATGGCAACCGAACCTCGGCGACCTTCCGGGTGGTTATTTTCTCGGATGTGGGGGCAGAGGGGCGGTTTGGCAACGAGCGTTACGGGCTGCGGTTGAGAAATAGCCGGGGACAGATAACATTTTCATCCGGCGTCGGAGTATTGACCCGACCGACTGAAGTTTACATTAACCGCTATAAAGAAAATGAGCGCATTGCGGTTCCCGGCATTGCCCGCCCCATGTACACCCCGTCCATGGTGGGCGAGCGATTTTGGGTATCGGATCGCAAAGGGTACATCCGGGAATTATGTGTCGGTAACTATGATGCCGGTTCAATTTGTATCGGTGCCTCAATGGTAGATGGTAAGCCCGGTTACCTCGGCTCTGTGGGCTACGGCACTGATTACACCTATATCACACAAAAGCCCGTCCTAATCTTGGATGCGAGCGACTATTTCCATTTCTAACTTCTCAGGAACCCATTTATGTACTATTCACAAGGCACAATCAGCACAGTGTCCGGGTCAGCTATTGTCCGTGGCACAGGCACAAAGTTTAAAGCGAATATTAACAGTGTTGCCCCTGGGCAAATCATGTTAATCCAGTCCGGCAAGGATAACCTGTTACACATGATTCAGGCGGTAAACTCGGATACTGAATTGGTACTGGCGGATAAAGTCAGCACCACCCTGAATAACGTCACCTATCAGATACAGATTACTGTGCCTGATTCTGCCGCAGATGGTGTTCGGCACATGGTGGCGATTAACAGCTATATCGTCCAGTTCCTCCAGAACATGGACAGGTGGATGTCACAAAGTGGGGTGGTGGATGTGACGTTGCCGAACGGGCAAACGGTGTCGCTGAAATCGATA
>NZ_VCDN01000118.1:0-3474 GCF_033949405.1 Xenorhabdus santafensis
GGATGAATCGTTACCGACGGATACTAATTCGTTGGGAAAAGAAAATCAGTAGTTATGAAGGCATGCTGTATTTTTGTTGTGGGTTGATTGTGTGGAATAAAATCCTTGCGGGATAGGCTCTAAGAATAGTCACCTAAAGGTAGGGTAGGATTCAACTAGCATCTATAAAGATTTTGAAGATGAAATATCCACAATAAAGCGCAACCTGCCTAGTGAAATCCGTGAAGCATTTATCAGGAAAATAAAGTACTGGGATAATGAATTTTCAAGCAATCATAGAAAGTAACAGTTCTACCCAGAACTGACCGCAGAAAGGAATAACGGAATGAAAAAGCTACTAATGACATGTGCAGCACTTATCTTAACGGGATGCGGTGAGAACTACAGTGAATTTAATGGTGTGTATTCTTGCAAAATAGGCCTGATACTTAATTCTATAGCAGCAGATCAGGGTAGCGAATATTCTTTCCCACTGTCAGTAGTAAGAGCCAGAATGACTTTTAAAAATGGCGTCATGACGATTCACGGAATGAAGTCGGGCGATTATGTAGGTCATGAGATGGCTCTAACTGCACCACCAGTAACTTCGGATGGCAGGAAACTGATGTCAGAACGAGAGTTCAAATATGATGATGGTATAGTTAGCGAGGACTTTTCTCCAAAGTACGCTATAGCAACAATTACAATTGGTAATCCGCGTAACGACGGCATAATGCAGCAGCTTACTGGTTGCAGAAAAGAGTGAAAATAGTTCTTCTGGAAACCAATTAGCCCCACAAGGGGCTTTTTTATGGATTGCTTTCTTATAATGCTTTAATCTATAAAAGATTTTAATCAAAACATTATGGATAAAAAATGAAAAATAAGAAGCAGGCAATTATAATTGCAGTTATTGCATTCGTAGTTATGTTCTTCTATCTCTTATCAAAAAATGTAGCCTCAATGTAAGCAAAAAGCCCCATCACGGGGCTTTTTTGTTGAGTAGCTGCTCAAGCATGGATTCAATCTTGTCAAGGCGCTTATTGATATCATTTTTCTTGCCTACAATGGATGTAATATCTTTCCATAAAGGGGGGGCAAAGATAGGTTGAGAATTTCGGGGGATAGGAAGTTGAGCATGTATTGCTATTCCAAGTATTTTAAAATCATCCCCAAGAGGGTAATTAATATATTGAGAGTTTAAAGAGTTTAAGTAGATAACACCTTGCTCAATAATCAATTGTCTAAAAGAGAATGTACTATCACCATATCCGCATAATACAAAATCACGGTCATTAGCATATGTAGCAGGTTCAAATGTGATAATTGAGTTATGCGGAAATGAAGGTGAGTGTGCTGAGTGCATAGAATCACCATGCAGCTTTATCGCAAAAGCTGATTCTGATGCATCTAGAGGTGCGACAATGAAACCGTCTGGACTAGCAATTATATTTCCGTCTGCATCATAAAATTTATTTGGTGATGTGGTGCCTGGGGCTGTATAAAGCGGTATTTCAGGTAACGTGACAGTCTTACGGATATCACCTATATTTGGTTCTTCACCAACGCCAACAGCCAGCCATTCACTACTTGTACCAAGTACTGTGGCTAAATTAGTCAACACCTTATCTCTAGGTTTAGAATCTCCAGCCTCATAAGCAGCAATTTGCCTTCTGACTACACCAACTTTGTCTGCGAGTTCCCCTTGTGTCAGATTAGCAGCTTGCCTAGCTAGAGAGATTCGCGTTTTAAAATAATCATCAATCTTCATATATGAAATCCAAAAAATTCACATTGACACATGATGGAATCATGAGCTATAACTAATAGTACATTATGAGAATGTGTAATTACAAATATTCACAGGAGATGAAAATGCAAAGAGATATTAGGCCTTCACCATACCCATTCCGAATGAAACCCGAAATGCGCCAATGGCTAGAAGATAAAGCCGAAGAAAAGCGCCGTTCTGTGCAGGTTCAATTGGAATATATCGTTGATATCGTGATGGAGATGGAGAAAAAAGGTGAATTACAGCTTCCATAAGGACGAAACCTCGAAGGCGGCAACCAACGAGGCTTCTAATTTGTCAGTAACACTCGAAGAAACCAACAAGTCAACCACTAACGAAGAGATCGACAACATGACTATAGCAAATAGTAACCTACCTGTCATTGCTGGCGTAGAAATCACTACTGATGCAGAAGGTCGTTTTAATCTGAATGCGCTTCATAAGGCGAGTGGTGGTAAAGATGCCAAACGCCCTAAAACTTGGCTCGAAACAAAACAAGCCCAAGAGCTTGTCGAGGAGCTAAGGCAGAATTCCGCCTTAGGTCAAGAAGTGCTCAAAGTGCAAAAAGGTGGTATTAATCCTGGCACTTTTGCCCACGAGCTTTTAGCCGTTGAATATGCAGGGTGGATTTTTCCCAAATTCCGTTTGCAGGTAAACCAGACCTTTATTGATTTCCGTTCTGGGAAATTAGCACCAGCAGCTTCCGAGAAAAGTAAGTCAGGCCTTCCTGAATATCGTCGCGCCAGAACACTGAAAATGTCAGTTGATGCTATTACCAGTCTGTTTGACTTGATGCCCAACCTAAGCGGTGAAGCAAAACAGTGTGCAGCAGCCAACATTGTTAACCCTATCGTTGGCTTTGAAGCTATTCCCCTCCCCATACTGGAAGAA
This sequence comes from Xenorhabdus santafensis, assembly GCF_033949405.1. Lineage (NCBI taxonomy): Bacteria > Pseudomonadati > Pseudomonadota > Gammaproteobacteria > Enterobacterales > Morganellaceae > Xenorhabdus > Xenorhabdus santafensis. Next base: position 2,663 of record NZ_VCDN01000118.1, read on the forward strand.
AAGCATTACACAGCGGGTGAGGTGGGGAAGATGCTGGAAGTGTCAGCAAACAAGATTGGGCGAGTTGCCAATGCGCACAATCTCAAAAACGAGCAGTACGGCAAGTTCTTTCTGGATCAGTCAGCTCACTCAAGTAAACAGGTCGAGGCATTCCGCTATAACGAGAACGGCATTAAAGCACTTAGACATTTAATTCACGGTGTAGAAGTAGCTTAGTACTTGATTGCCAAGGAAGGCGAGCCATCTAAATTATCACATCACGAAACTAATGTAATCATTCAATTAAATAATTGAACAAGTTTTCGAGGCGCTTCCCAAATTCACAATACGAATCTTTACAAAAAGTAACAGTTACGTAATAAATAGTATTGTTCTGAAATCGGCTGCAAAACGTCCCGTTTTTTCCTTTGAGGGACATAATAAATTATTTATCCTAAACACCGTAAAACGATATGCAAGAGATAAATTGTATTGATATAAAAATGGCGAAGCCCCGAACTACTCTCAATAGCAAGGGGCTTCTAAAGGAAGTAAACATGGTAAGTATAACAGTTAACGAATTAACTAAACACTCCCGCTCAGTAGAACATATGATCGCCATCATGCACAACAGTGTTCCGGTTATTACTACTGAGATGTTGGCCAATGTTTATGAAACTGATGCGATTAACATTCAAGTTAATCATTCTCGTAATAAAGAGCGCTTTATTGAAGGTAAGCATTTCTTTAAGTTAACTGGTTCAATTTTAAAAGAATTCAAGAACAGGCTTACTCAAAGTAAGCCAGTCAAAAACAGACTATCTTTAAGCGAG
>NZ_VCDN01000119.1:0-16497 GCF_033949405.1 Xenorhabdus santafensis
AGAGGCCGTCAGCTCGACATCGTGAACCAGATCTTTGCCGTTGATTTTTCGGGTTAATGGAACCTTGCCATCAAGAGCGACTTTCATTTCGTCAACGGCAGTTGTCAGGTCATTAATGGCTTTTGTTGCATTATCAATGCCTGTTGTCGCGTTGCTATTGGTTGTTTCTGCCAGTTTCATGGCATCTTCGGATAATACTCTGACAGGTTGGAGCAGGTCGTCTGTTTCCTGTTTGCTGTAAGCATTGACATCAGAGGCTGTCAGTTCGATATCGTTAGCCAGATCTTTGCCATTGATTTTGCGCGATAAAGGAACCTTTTTTTCAACCTGTATAACGGCGACTTCTGCGTTTTTCTTGGCTGTTTCCGCCAGTTTCATGGCGTCTTCGGCCTGTACTTTGACGGGCTGGATTAAGCCGTCTGTTTCCTGTTTGTTGTAGGCATTGACATCAGAGGCACCCAGTTTGACATCATGAATCAGCTCTTTTCCGTTGATTTTGCGCGTTACTGGAACATATTTGTCGGTAGAGACGACTGTTTCGGCTAATTTATAGGCTTTATCTGCTAATTCATATGCTGTTTTTACTGCCTTGGGTGTTGCAGCATGTGTTTCGTTGTTACTATTAATTTCATTGCTGAGTGCAACCAATCCCTTCTCTTTTAACGTTGCGTCAGGGTGATTGCGGCTGTTTGCGTGATCTTTGATTTTGTTCCTGACATATTGGCGGGTGGCTATGCCAGAAATCAATCCTATCCATTCCATCAGGCTGTGATCGTCAATCGGCAGGGCCATGCGGATCATTTGCTCCAGTGATTCTGGTTTGTAAACCTCCCCACAGTTACCGATCGCAATCAGTGTTCCTTCTTTGTCGAATAGACCAATTTCACGAACCCACCAATTGCCATTTCCTTCAGGGATAAAATGCTCAGTAACAATGAGATTATGATTTGTAGGATCAATAGTCAGGGAATCAATTTCGGCGCGGTATTTTTCATTTACCAGTTTGGATTGATTGGCATCAGGTATAGGTAAATTACCATTGCCATCGCCGACAGCCATGTGGGTAATTTCAAGTTTTATACCCGATGAAGCTGCTTTTTTCAGTTTATCTGTACCAGCATGTGTCAGTAGTGAAAAATATTTCGTACTCATGTAATACCCTCATGTTATTAACAAAAATGAATGTATTGCTAACTCAGCCACAGGAAACTTACGGTAAGTTTCTGGGCATATGAAGGCGGGGCGACATCTCCGCTAATGGCTACTGAATGGAGCTATTGTACTTAGGGGAGTGGTGAACCAATATGCTAAAAATTAAGTCCGCTGGATAAAACTTGTGGGAATAAAAAAAACCGGACTTATGCCGGTTTTTTATTAGATATTTAATATTAGGAATGGAGGATCAAGCGTCCAATTCTTCTTCGATTATCAGCGAAGTTATTTTTACTTTATTGATCCGGTGGCTGGTAATTTCCAGTGGTTCAAACAGATAATCACCAATCCTCAGCTGCTCACCTTGTTGTGGAATATGTTGAAGATGTTCCATCAGTAAGCCCGCCAGCGTCTGGTATTCACGTTTTTCATCCAGTGGCAATGGCACGTAAAGTACCAAATCTTCCAGTGGCATAAATCCATTGGCAATCCAAGAGCCATCGTCCATGATCTGAATGTCATGCCGTGCATCAAGTTCACCACTGCCTACAGGCAAATTGCCGGTAATAGTTTCCATCACATCCGTTACTGTTACAACACCTTCAACAGAGCCGAATTCATCAACGACAAAGGCAAAGTGTGTCTGCGCCTGACGGAATTGTTCCAACGCTTGCAGCAAGGAGAGTGATTCAGGGAAAATCAGTGGTTGTTGCACGAGCTTGCCTAAATCGAAGGTTTTGTGCGTCAATTGCTGATTAAGGATGTCAATGACATGCACTACACCAAGAGGTTCATCACTGGTTTGTTCATCGGTGACGACGATTCGGGTATGCGGCTTCTGTTCCAGCAACGCAGTCAACTTTTCAGCAGGGGAGTGAACATCAAGATAAATCACGTCATGGCGTGAGGTCATGATACTACTGACGGTACGCTGTGCCATGCTGAGCACCCGCGCAATCATCTGGCGTTCCTGAGGCTCAAAAACCTCTTTATTCTCCTCACTATCTGCAATCAGGCTGGAAGCATGGTTGTCCAGTGCCGCGTTTTCACGTTTACCATTTAAAATGTGTAAAACAGCTTCTGCCGTCCTTTCGCGCAGGGAGCGGGAAGCACTCAAGAACTTGCGGCGATTGAATTGGGCGAACTGGTTCAATGCTTCTATCATGATGGAAAAACCGATGGCAGCATAGAGATAGCCTTTCGGAATATGATAACCGAAGCCTTCTGCAACTAAGCTAAAACCGATCATCAACAAGAAGCTGAGACACAAGATCACAATGGTGGGGTGCGCATTGACAAATTTTGTCAGGGGTTTACTGGCCCATATCATTAGGATCATGGCGATGATAACTGCGGCAATCATGATGCCAATATGATCGACCATGCCCACTGCGGTAATGACAGAATCTAATGAGAATACCGCATCTAAGACAATAATTTGTACGACAACCGCCCAGAAACCGGCTCCTTTCCTTTGCTGATTGGTGTGCAGGGCTTTCCCTTCCAGGCGTTCATTCAGTTCCATTGTGGCTTTGAACAACAGGAAAATACCCCCTATCAGCATAATTAAATCACGGGCGCTGAAAGGGTGTTCCCATAGGGTAACCAATGGATTGGTCAAAGAGACGAGCCAAGATAAGCTAAAGAGCAACAATACCCTCATGACAAGAGCACAGGAGAGCCCTGTCAGGCGAGCTTTATCTCTATATTTTTCGGGAAGTTTGTCTGCCAATATGGCAATAAATATTAAGTTGTCAATTCCGAGAACGATTTCTAAAACGATAAGGGTTGCCAGACCGGCCCATATCGTAGGATCAGCGATCCATTCCATACAATTTATTTTACCTTTTAATATGACGGCTTTTGCCGACCGCTAAATAATGGGTATTGAAGCATCAAATATCAATAGATGATTTATCGCAATTGGAAATTTTTTCAGCAAACAAACGTCGTGACGGTATCGATTGCATCAATAACTACCCTCTATGCCCATTCCTGAGTTAACATGTGAGTTCATTAACAAATTGTCCACTCTGTTTTGTTGCATTCGGCTGGTGTTTGATATGACATCTGTTTTATAGGGCACGTATTTTATGAAGTATTGCTTGTAACGAATTGTGTATGACGACGGTTTGTAACGGGCTGTTTATAAAACATATGATTATAAAACGTATGTTTACGAGGCACATAGCCAAATACTGCATCTTGGGTGGGCAGCAGTCATTATTAGACGGGAGTCATTCATGTCCAAACAACAGATCGGTGTTGTCGGTATGGCGGTAATGGGGCGCAACCTAGCGTTGAATATTGAAAGCCGTGGTTACTCTGTATCTATTTTCAACCGCTCCGGTGATAAAACTGATGAAGTTATCGCTGAAAATCCAGGGAAAAAATTAGTTCCAAGTTATTCCATTGAAGAGTTTGTCGATTCACTGGAAAAGCCGCGTCGTATTCTGTTGATGGTTAAGGCTGGTGAAGCTACGGATAAAACCATTGCATCACTGACGCCACATTTGGATAAGGGTGATATTCTGATCGATGGCGGCAACACCTATTTTCAGGATACTATCCGTCGTAATCGTGAATTGTCTGCACAAGGCTTTAATTTCATTGGCACCGGCGTTTCCGGTGGTGAAGAAGGTGCTCTGAAAGGCCCTTCAATCATGCCGGGTGGCCAGAAAGAAGCTTATGAACTGGTTGCTCCAATCCTGAAAGAGATTGCAGCTCAAGTTGATGGTGAGCCTTGTGTTACTTATATCGGCGCAGATGGTGCCGGTCATTATGTGAAGATGGTGCACAATGGCATTGAATATGGTGATATGCAGCTGATTGCAGAAGCCTATTCTTTGCTGAAAAATTCATTGAACCTGAGTAATCAGGAATTGGCAGAAGTGTTCAGTGACTGGAACCAGGGCGAGCTGAGCAGCTACCTGATAGAAATTACGGCTGATATTTTCCGCAAGCAAGATGATGAAGGGAAGTATCTGGTCGATGTCATTCTGGATGAAGCTGCCAATAAAGGTACAGGTAAATGGACTAGCCAAAGTTCACTGGATCTGGGTGTTCCGGTGACTCTGATTACGGAATCCGTATTCGCGCGTTATATCTCTTCTCTGAAAGATCAACGTGTTGCTGCATCTCAAGTACTGTCAGGCCCGGTAGCAAAACCATTTGATGGTGACAAATCTGAGTTTGTTGAGAAAGTTCGCCGTGCTCTGTATTTGGGCAAGATTGTTTCTTACGCACAAGGTTTCCAGCAACTGAAAGCGGCATCAGATGAGTATAACTGGGATCTGAACTATGGTGAGATTGCCAAGATCTTCCGTGCAGGCTGTATCATTCGTGCACAGTTCTTGCAAAAAATCACAGATGCGTACAATGAAAACCCAGCTATCGCCAACTTGCTGCTGGCACCTTACTTCAAACAAATTGCAGATGAGTACCAGCAAGCACTGCGTGATGTCATAACCTATGGCGTGCAAAATGGTATTCCAACACCAACATTCTCTGCTGCTATTTCTTATTATGACAGCTACCGTTCAGCGGTATTGCCTGCCAATTTGATTCAGGCACAGCGCGATTACTTTGGTGCTCATACTTATAAGCGCACTGATAAAGAAGGCGTTTTTCACACTGAATGGTTGGATTAATCGTTAAATATCCTTATCAGATATTAGTCGTATGAAAAAAAGGTGCTGAAAATTCAGCACCTTTTTTATATAAAATGCTGGGCAACATTTCAGGAGGAACATTGCCATTTAAGCAAACGCCTGTGCTAACTGCTCTAACCACTGCCCGATTTCTGCATCATAGAGATACAGGGAGATAGCCGCACTGAACATGACAAGACCGAGTATTACCAGAACAAAAACATTCTTCATATAATAATCGCCCATTTTTACCTAATTAAATTATAGCAAAATGTAAACTTTATTTAAGATTACTTTAATTTATCGGGCGATTTCTGAGGATTAGGCTCGATCGTCTATTTTACGAAAAGCAACTAATTCTGGGGCGGCGATGCGGCGGTAATCTTCTGTATTCAAAATAATCGAACGTTCCAGACTGCCGGCATTGAATGCCAGTTCTTCATAACGCTCGAATAAAAATGGTTCGACAACTAGCTTAAGGTCTGGATGAAAACTGAATGGTGGAATAGCACCAAAAACACAGCGTGTTAATTCAGAAACTTCCTTTGGGCTGGCTAAGGATGCCCGTTTTCCTCCCATCTGCATGGCGAGAGTGGCAAGATCGGCTTGTTGATCCGCAGGCAGGACAGCAAGGACATATTGCCGGTAGCCATCTCCTTTTACGTGGCAGACTAAAGCTTTTGCGCCTTGCCCCAGATGAGTACCCCGTATTTTCGCAATTTCTTCAGAGCGCCCACCTGTAGCGTGCTCCATGACACGGTAACGAGCATTATGAGTATCCAGTATGGTAGTAAGGCATTCGAAAATGTCATTTTCTAGCAAAATGTTCTCCTGCATAAACTCAAGGTGAAAGTCAGTACCCATTAATTATTCCTGCATAAAAAGCTATTCCTGCATAAACAATTTTTCATGTATAAGCAATTATTGGTGCTGACAAAATGATGGAATTCAATAAGTGCCACATTGTAATCTAAATCCAGTGATCAAAAGCCACTTCGAATGCCAATTTTGTAAAAAAAGCTTATGAAAAAACTTGTGAAGTGGCTGGTATTTGTTGCGTCTAATCTTCACCCGGTAGCAAGGTCTATTGTGCAGAATGCCGTTCCCGCAATTGCTGGATGATTTTGCTGAGATCAAGCTCTTGATCTTGTAGCAAGACCAATAGGTGATAAATCAAATCTGCGGCTTCATTGGTTAATTCTTCTCTGTCATTCACCGTGGCAGCCAGTGCCGTTTCCACACCCTCTTCGCCTACTTTCTGGGCAATGCGCTTTGTACCGCTGGCATATAAACGGGCGGTATAAGAGCTATCCGGTGACGCATTTTTTCGGCTTGCCAGTATTTGTTCTAATTGATAGAGAAAGCCCCAATCTGTTTGGGCCGGAGCAAAACAGCTTTCAGTGCCTTTGTGGCAAGTTGGGCCGACAGGATTGACGAGCGCAAGCAGAGTATCGTTATCGCAATCAGGGTAGATATCTACCAGGTGTAAAAAATGGCCGGAGCTTTCGCCTTTTGTCCATAGCCTTTGTTTGGTTCGGGAGAAAAACGTGACCTTGCCGGATTTAAGGGTGGTATCCAGAGCTTCTTGATTCATGTATCCCATCATCAATACGGTACCGGAGACGGCATGTTGGACGATGACTGGCATGAGGTTATCCACTTTTTCCCAATCTAATTTTTTGTACTGCTGTGGTGTTAACATGTTCTAACCTCGATGCCTTCTGTAGCAAGATATTGTTTTAGTTCACTGATGTTAATGATTTGCTTGTGAAAAACGGATGCTGCCAATGCACCATCAACGTTAGCCAGTTTGAATGCATCCAAAAAGTGCTCTGGTGCGCCGGCACCGCCAGATGCCACTAATGGCACGGAGCAAATATCGCGTACCAATTTCAATTGCGTAAGATCATAACCATTGCGGACGCCGTCCTGATTCATCATATTCAGGACAATTTCGCCGGCACCACGTTGTTGGACTTCCCTGACCCAATCCAATGTGTGCCAGTGTGTTGCTGTTGTTCGTTTTTCATCACCAGTAAATTGGTAAACTTGATAGCTATTGGTTTTTTCATCAAACCAAGTATCAATTCCTACAACAACACATTGGACACCGTAACGCTCAGCCAGACGGTTAATTAAATCCGGATCTGCCAAGGCCGGGGAGTTGATGGAGATTTTATCTGCCCCGAACGACAAAATTTGACCAGCTTCTTCAACGGTTTTTATGCCGCCAGCCACGCAAAAAGGGATGTCGATAACTTCGGCTACTTTTGCTACCCAGCTTTTATCTACCGCCCGGCCGTCAGAAGAAGCGGTAATATCGTAAAATACCAATTCATCTGCGCCTTCTTGTGCGTACCGTTGTGCGAGGGGAACAATGTCACCAATGATTTCATGATTGCGGAATTGGACACCTTTAACGACTTGACCATCACGGACATCAAGACATGGAATTATGCGTTTTGCCAACATTGAATTGCCTCCGTCAGTGTGAATTTTCCTTCAAGCAATGCACGCCCGACAATTACACCCGCTACACCAGAAGCAGGCAGGGGGGATACATCCGCAAGGCTGCCGATACCACCTGAAGCTTGAAACTGGATCTGTGGGTATTGTTGGCTGATTTCTTGATAGAGCGCGATATTAGAGCCACTTAATGTGCCGTCACGGGAAATGTCAGTACATAGCACGTGTTTCAGTCCGAAAGGAAGATATTGTTCAATGATATCTTCCAGGGTGGCATGGCTGTTTTCTTGCCAACCACTGATGGCAACTTGCTTATTCCCGTCTGAACTAATGCGAACATCCAATGCCAGTACAATCGATTCTGCCCCGTAACGTTGGAACCATTGTTTAACCAATTCAGGTTGTGTAATGGCTGTTGAACCAATGACAACCCGGCTGGCACCGGCTTCAAACAGTGTGGTGACATCGTTTTCAGAACGAATTCCGCCACCGACCTGAACAGGCACAGTAACTCCCGCCAATAGTTGCTTGAGAAGTGCAATTTGGCGCTTGGCCGGATCTTTGGCACCAGTAAGATCAACTAAATGAAGCAATTCGGCGCCTTCTTGTTCATATTGCTGCAAACGAGAGAGAGGAGAACTGCCATAATCGCGACGCTGTTCATAATCTCCCTGATGCAAACGCACCACATTGCCATCGATTAAATCTAGTGCAGGTATGATCATGCGGTTACATCTCCAAAAAGTTTTTCAGTAACTGTGCACCAGCAGCGCCTGAACGTTCAGGATGGAACTGGACACCAAAGAAATTGTCTTTTGCTATAGCACTGCTAAACACGCTTCCATATTCCGTTTCAGCAATCGTATATTCACCAACGGGGAGTGCGTAACTGTGAACAAAATAAAAGCGGGCGTTGTCATCAATATGGCGAAACAGGGGGTGATTTTTTTGTGCTGTTACTTGGTTCCAGCCCATATGCGGCAATGGCTGATCTGTAACAGCTATTTTTTTGACCTGCGTGTCAATTAATTTCAGTAAAGGGACGTTACCTCCCTCTGTACTGAGTGAGGCCAATAATTGCATGCCAAGGCAAATACCCAGCACAGGCTGAGTAAGTGAGCTAATCAATGGAATTAATTGCCTTTTTTCGAGTTGTTCCATAGCTGCGGTGGCGGTACCCACACCGGGTAAAAAAAGTTTATCGGCGGAGTGCACAATATCCGCATCTAAACTGATGGTAGGCTCGTAGCCCAACCGACGAATGGCATAGGCAACAGATGCAAGGTTGGCACAGCCTGTATCCAGAATAACAACATTCATCATAGCTTCCTTTATTACGGCACCTTTGGTTTATAAAACACCTTTGGAACTGGGCAAGGTATCGCCTTCTACACGAATAGCCTGCCGCAATGTCCGACCAAAAACTTTGAACAGACTTTCTGCCCGGTGGTGATCGTTTTTGCCCTTGGTTTTTAGGTGTAAAGTGCATCCCATTGTGTAGGAAAGCGAACGAAAGAAATGTTCGATCATTTCTGTGCTTAAATCACCGACACGCTGATGCTTGAATTCAGCTTTGTATTCCAGATGCGGGCGGCCGGAAATATCTAAGGCACAGCGAGCAAGGCATTCATCCATTGGCAAGATAAAGCCAAAGCGTGCAATGCCGCGCTTGTCGCCCAGCGCCTGTTTCAGAGCTTCACCAAGTGCCAAGCCGGTGTCTTCAACGGTGTGGTGATCATCAATGTGGAGATCGCCCTTAACTTGTATATCCATGCGAAAACCACCGTGGGTTGCTATTTGATCCAGCATATGATCAAAGAACCCAACACCGGTATTGATGCTATTTTCACCTTCTTGATCTAACCAAACCCCAATATTGATGGCGGTTTCCTTCGTTTTCCGTTCAACCTGAGCCTGTCTGTCTTTTTGGGTCAGTTGGTTACAAATGACGGGCCATCCCATTGATTCTGGCTGGTAGCGAATGCCTTTGATACCCATGTTTTGAGCTAATTGCAGATCAGTTTCCCGATCACCAATGACATAGCTGTTTTCTGTATCAATGCTGTTTTCTGACAAATATTTCTCTACCAAGCCGAGCTTGGGTTTACGGCAGTGACAATTATCTTCAGGTTTGTGCGGACAGATAAGGACATCTTCAAAATAGATGCCTTGTGACGTAAAAACTTGCATCATCAATGCATGCGGTGGTTCAAAATCAGCCAGTGGAAAACTCGCTGTACCCAATCCATCTTGATTTGTCACCATGACTAATTTGTAACCTGCTTTTTGCAGAGATAGCAGGGCAGGGATCACGCCAGCTTCGAAAGCCAGTTTATCAAGACGATCAACCTGATAGTCACTCGGTGGCTCAGTGATAAGCGTTCCGTCGCGATCAATAAAAAGTAATCTCTGGCTCATGGATTTTAAATTTCCTTTATTTGTTGAGGCGGGTTGGAAAGTTCATTGATGGCTTTGATCAACTGCTCGCATTCATCCCGGCTGCCAATGGTGATGCGCAGGCAATTCTCCAATCCCGGCTGCTTTCTCTGATCACGCAAGATAATCCCTTGATCCCACAGGCTCTTGAATACTCTTTCTGCGTCAGTAAATTTCACCAAAATATAGTTGGTCTCACTGGGATAAACGGTTTCAACTAACGCTGACTTACGAAGCTCTTGCTGAAGATATAACCGATTATCAGTATTTTCTGCCACGCGAGCCCTCATCGTGCTAATGCCTGTTTCTGTCAAGGCTTGTGCCGCGATATCTGCGACCGGAGTAGCAAGTGGATAAGGGGCTATCACTTTTAGCATCAGCTTGATGATATCGGCAGACGCCAGCGTAAATCCACAGCGCAATCCTGCTAAAGCAAAAGCTTTCGAGAGAGTTCGCAAAATGACTAAGTTAGGATAGTCTTGCAGCCAGCGAGTGATATCCTGTTGCGGGCAAAATTCGATGTAGGCTTCATCAATGGCAACGATGGCACGGTTACGGGCCAGTTCTAAAATTTTGCGCAATGCGGCAGGATCAACCAAGTTACCGGTAGGGTTATTAGGGCTACAAATGTAGATCAGTTTAACGCGATCAAGGTTGCTTTCAATGGTAGTAAGGTCAAGTTGCCAGTCAGCTCTGACGGGGATCTTCTTTTGTTCGACACCTAACGCTTCTGCGCTGACGCTGTACATACCGTAGGTCGGTGGGCAGTACAGCATGGCATCACGTCCCGGTTCGCAAAAGACCCGGAGCAATAACTCAATGGATTCATCGGCTCCACGACTGACCAGCACTTGCTCTGGTTGAAGGCCGGCATAATCGGCATAGCGTTGGATGACCATTGCCGGCTGGCATTCAGGGTAACGATTGAGCGAATTTTCAGTTAGCTGAAAATCAGGGGAAGCCGGATACTCATTTGCGTTTAGCCAAAGAGTCCCATTACCTCCCAGACGGCGGGCAGACATATAAGGAACTAATTTTCTAACATTTTCTCTTGCCAGTGAATTGATATCAAAAACCGTATTCATGCGTGATCCTTAGTCTTATGATCCCAGATTTGTTTTATTCAGGGCGGCAATGCGTAACGTCACAGCATTTTTGTGTGCGATTAGTTGTTCTGCCTGCGCAAGTGTTTCAATCGTCGGAGCGAGTTTTTGCAAACCTTGTGGGGTAAGCTGCTGAACGGTCATTCTTTTCAGAAAATCAGCCAGACCCAGACTGGAATAGGTTGAAGTATAGCCATAAGTCGGTAGAACGTGATTGGTGCCGGAAGCGTAGTCTCCTGCGGATTCCGGCGACCAGTCTCCTAAGAAAACCGAACCGGCGCTGGTAATTTTTTCTACCAATTGCTCAGGTTGGCGGGTTTGAATAATCAAATGTTCTGGGCCGTATTGGTTGCTGATATCCACGCATTGAGCAAGATCTGCGGCAATAATAATCCGGCTGGCTTGCAAGGCTTGGTTTGCAATTTGTTGGCGCGGCAATGCCTTGAGCTGGAGCTCAATTTCTGGAATAACCCGTGCTGCAAAGGATCTATCAGGCGTTACCAGAATGACTTGAGAATCAGGGCCGTGCTCAGCTTGTGAAAGGAGGTCGGCGGCGGTAAAGGCTGGATTCGCTTCGTTGTCTGCGATCACCAGCACTTCCGATGGCCCCGCAGGCATATCAATTGCTGCGCCATCAATACATTGGCTGACTTGCCGTTTGGCTTCCGTAACCCATGCATTGCCTGGGCCAAAAATTTTATCCACTTTAGGAACTGAAGCAGTTCCGAAGGCCATCGCGGCGATGGCTTGCGCACCTCCAATCTGGAATATGTTGCTGATCCCACACAGTTGGGCAGCATAGAGGATTTCATCTGCAATTGGCGGAGGGGAACATAGGATAATATTGCGGCACCCTGCAATATTGGCAGGTATACCCAGCATCAATACCGTTGAAGGCAGGGGTGCCGAGCCGCCGGGAATATAGAGCCCAACTGAATCGATTGGGCGTGTGACTTGCTGGCAACGAACGCCCGGCAGCGTTTCAATGTCAATTGTTTGTGGTTTTTGTGCTTCGTGAAAACGGCGGATATTATTCATGGCTTGTTGCATAGCCTGTTTAATCTCCGGTGCCAAGCGGCTGGCCGCGGCCTCTACTTCACTGGATGAAACTCTTATTGTTTCAATGGCGGTTTTATCGAAACGTTGGCTGAATTCCTGCAACGCTTGATCACCCCGTGCCTTCACTGTTTCCAGAATTTGTTCAACTGTGCTGGAAATATCTTCAGCAGCAGTGACAGCCGGGCGGGCAAGCAAAGCTTTTTGCTGCTCCGCGCTACATTCTTGCCAGTTAATGATGGTGTTAAAGCTTGTATTCATCAAAATTACTCCATCATTTTTTCAATTGGCAACACCAGAATGGAACTGGCACCCAATGCCTTGAGTTTTTCCATCGTCTCCCAGAATAGTGTTTCACTGCTGACCATGTGCATGGCTACGCGATTTTGTGCGCCAGCAAGCGGCAAAATAGTGGGGCGTTCAGCACCCGGTAACAGAGAGATAATTTCTTCCAGCTTATCATTGGGAGCGTGCAGCATGATGTATTTGGATTCACGTGCCTGAATAACCCCCTGAATGCGGAGCATAAGTTTATCGATGAGTTTTTGCTTGGTGTCCGGCATTTCGCCATCACGTTGGATCAGGCAGGCTTTTGAACGATAGATGACGTCTACTTCCCGCAATCCATTGGCTTCCAAAGTTGCACCTGTTGAGACCAAATCACAGATGGCATCGGCCAATCCCGCACGGGGAGCAACTTCGACTGAACCATTGAGGAGGCAAGATTTGAACTGAATGCCTTTTTGGTCAAGGTAACGCTTCAGCAAGTGAGGGTAAGAAGTGGCAATGCGGGAATTTTGTAAGCATTCCACTCCGGTATAATCGAAGTCAAAAGGAGTGGCAAGGGACAGACGGCAATCACCAAAATCAAGGCGGCGCAAGGTCAGGTAGTTAGGGTTTTCTCCTTGTGCCTGCCGTGTCAGTAATTCTTCCTCAAGAACGTTTTCGCCAATAATGCCTAAATCGACAACGCCATCCATAACAAGGCCGGGAATATCATCATCGCGGACACGCAGGATGTCGATGGGCATATTTTCTGCAAATGCAATCAGGCGCTGCTGCTGTAAATTGATTTTGATACCGCAGCGGGCAAGCAGTGCCCGGGAGTCATCACTAAGGCGGCCTGATTTTTGAATGGCTATCCGTAAGCGTGTTTTATCTAACATGTTGTGTTTACCCTATCTTAATGTTCGGTCGTATGGTTTATAAATGAAAAAACCCTCGGAAAATCTTCCGAGGGTTTTTCATCGTATTCATACCACCGGAAGACGGGTCAAATGTCTTCCAGCACACAGCAGCCTGAAAGACTAGTCAGGATGATGGTGATGATGATGGTTAAATTGAATACGGTTCATAATATGTAAGCTCTCTATCTGAGTTTTGAACTAAGTTAGGTAAGTTTGATGCTATTTTTGATGTAATTATTCGTTTTCATACTTGGCGTATATGGCGTTACATTTTCAGCCAAGAACTTGGTTGCTTGGCATTTAACCTATACGATTTTGTGGATAAAAAGCAAACTTTTTTTGAGGTATTTGGTTTTGATTGTGTTAATCGTTTGTTTTTTATGGGAAATGTATCTTGTTGTAATTGGATGATTATATGGCTAATGTTAACAACAGTCATATATTTGACTGCTTCCATAAGGTCAACGGTTCATAGAATTAACGGTTAAGATGTTTGGCTGTTAATAATTTTAGCGGTTAATAGAAATTGTATTGGTTTCTGGGAGAGCTATGGTGAGAAAGGTTTCCATTATCGGATTAGGCTGGTTAGGGATGCCACTGGCACAGGTATTGCAAAGTAATGGTATGCAGGTTGTTGGCAGTAAAACGACCCCAGATGGAGTTGAAGCTGCGTGTATGTGTGGTGTGGATTGCTACCCGTTGAATTTGAATCCTCAAATTGACTGTGAAGCTGATGATATTGAGCAATTGTTGTCTGTCGATATCTTGGTTTTAACTCTGCCGGTCAGTGGCATTGCCGGTGGTGGGGAAGAGTATGTTAAAGCAGTACAACTGGTTGTTGATAGTGCACTTTCTTATTCAGTTCCACGCATTATTTTCACAAGCTCAACTTCCGTCTATGGCTCGTCTGCCGGAATTATCAAAGAAAATGCGCCATTGCATCCTGAAACCCAATCAGCGAAGGCATTAGTCAAGCTGGAGAATTGGTTACATCAACTTCCCAATACATCTGTTGATATATTGCGCCTGGCTGGGTTGGTTGGCTGTGGGCGCCATGCCGGACGTTTTCTTGCCGGGAGAAAGGCAATTGGCGGGGGAGGGGATGTGGTCAATTTAGTACACCAGGATGATGTTATTTCGGCTATCAATCTGCTTATCCAGCAGCCGGAAGGCGGCCATATTTATAATTTATGTGCACCAATCCATCCCAAAAAATCAGAATATTATTCATCAGCTAGCCGCGAGCTTAACTTAACACCTCCCGAATTTTTACAGGCAGAAGAAAAGGATGGTGAAAGTAAAATCATCGATGGCAGTCGCATCTGCCAGGAATTAGGATTTGAATATCAGTTTCCGGATCCCGGCAGAATGCCAATGACGTAAAGCCTAACTTATTTCAATCATAACAATCTTTTGAAACGCGGGCCTTGTGGTGAGCAATTGATACCAACGTTCGAGGTTAGGGA
Source organism: Xenorhabdus santafensis (assembly GCF_033949405.1). NCBI lineage: Bacteria > Pseudomonadati > Pseudomonadota > Gammaproteobacteria > Enterobacterales > Morganellaceae > Xenorhabdus > Xenorhabdus santafensis. The sequence goes on from NZ_VCDN01000119.1 coordinate 14,517, forward strand.
ATGATGGGCGCTCTAAGTCTACGTTTAGCCATAAATAGACCAATGGAGCCAAGGCTATATCGGCCATGCCAAATTTGCTGCCAGAGAGGTAAATTTGGTGATTGAGAGTGTCATCGATAATTTTTAGTAATTTTTCAATTTCAGCCATAGATTGGGAAATGACGTTGGGATCTCTCTGTTCGGCTGGGGTTCTGACAAAGTTAATCATGAATTGTTTAATGGGGGGAAATAGGTTGCAGATGCCCCAATCCATCCATTTTTCAACACTGGCTCTTTCTTGAAGGGCGGCGGGATAAAGAGTATCTTTCCCGTATTTGGCAGCAATATAACGTACAATTGCATTTGATTCCCACAAAATGAAATCATCTTCCTGCAAACAAGGAATGACCGCATTGGGATTCATTTGCAGATATTCAGCATCGTTAAGCTTACCAAATTTTCCACCTACATCAACTTGTTGATATGGAACGTTTAATTCCTCCAGACACCAGAGAACTTTTTTTACATTTGCTGAATTCTTACGTCCCCAGATAGTTAGCATTATTTTCTCCTCATGTTTGCTTATTCTGAATAATTGATAATATGACAATAAAATCAGATGAGTAACAGAAAATCTTTACGTTATTGGGTTGGAGTCTTCACTCATAACATCCTATATTATTAAAGTTTTTATTCTTTCTTTGTAGTTAATTGAATTGAGCCGTAAAGAAAAAAGGGCGAGCGACGATGAAAAAAAGACGACAGACACAGGCAATAAAATCTTTTGCTGTTGGCTTGGGTGTTTTTTGGTTGATAAATGCCAGTGTATACGCAATGGATGAACCAACAGCACCTGAAATTAATGCGAAAGCCTATGTGTTAATGGATTATGCCAGTGGGAAGGTTTTAGCATCACAGAATGCTGATGAAAGGCTAGATCCAGCAAGTTTGACAAAGATAATGACCAGTTATGTGATTGGGAAGGCAATTAAGTCAGAGAAAATCAGTAATCAAGATTCGGTTATGATTGGTAGAGAAGCTTGGGCGACGGGTAATCCGGTGCTTAAAGGGTCGTCTCTGATGTTTTTACAGCCAGGCGAAATGGTTAAGGTCAGCGACCTGAACCGCGGCATTGTTATCCAATCTGGTAATGATGCCAGTATTGCTCTGGCGAATTTCATAACAGGCAGTCAGGATACATTTGTCGAATTGATGAATAAGTATTCGGAAACATTAGGCTTGAAGAATACTCACTTCAAAACTGTGCATGGTTTAGATGCTGCCGGGCAATACAGTACCGCCCTTGATATGGCTCTGTTGAGCAAAGCGTTAATCCATGATGTGCCGGATGAATATGCACTGAATAAAGAAAAGGAATTCACTTTTAATAATATTCGCCAGCCAAATCGTAATCGCTTGCTGTGGAATAAGAACTTGAATGTGGACGGTGTGAAAACCGGGCATACCAGCGGAGCAGGCTATAATCTTGTTGCATCGGCAACAGAAGGGCCAATGCGTTTGATTTCTGTTGTGTTGGGAGCCCCCAGCGATCGGATGCGTTTTTCAGACAGCGAAAAACTTTTGTCATGGGGCTTTCGTTTTTATGAATCGGCAACTTTATTAAAAGCCTCTGATACGCTGGTAACAGAAAGAGTGTGGTATGGAACTCAATCAGACGTTGCCCTTGGTGTAGAAAAAGATGCTTCAATCGTTGTTCCCCGTGGTCAATCGGGTAATTTGAAAGCCAGTTTTACATTGGATAAAACATCTTTTGAAGCGCCATTAGCCAAGAACCAAGTTGTAGGAACGGTGAATTTTATGCTGAATGATAAAGTGATTGAGCAGCGTCCGTTGGTTGTTAAAGAGGCTGTAGAAGAAACTGGTATCTTCGGGCGTATATGGGATTTCGTTGTAAAAACCGTTACCGGCTGGTTTAATTCAATTTTCGGTTAACCACAATAACGGTCAGCAGTAATAATGATTATACGCTTCGTCTTTCAAG
>NZ_VCDN01000120.1:0-17011 GCF_033949405.1 Xenorhabdus santafensis
TCTGTTTTTTCAAAGAAATATCGGGCACAAAACCCCCTTATCCGTCAAAAAATATTGTTATAAAGGGAGGGCAATTCAATAAAGTTGCGACACATGCCGTTAGGTTAGTTAATAGCATCAATTGCTCAGTGGAAAACATTACAGGGAAAGATGTATTATATGAAATAGTTTCATTTGAATATGAAAGTGGCAAACATGATCGTGACGGCAGGACAGTAATTCCTAATGGTAATTATTGTAATAATATAAAATCAATAAACTCAAGAAGTTGTATTATATTACACCATTCTGGTGTTTATGTTGGTAGTAACATTTACGATAAACACGGTGAATATTCTGTTTATAATTATGAAAACGGGTATTTGCAGCCTCATTTTCTCACAAAGAGTTAAACGACAATAAATATTTATCTGATTACTCTGGATCATCTAATCCTGCATTTTGGCATGATGGATATTATAATGAAGCAATATATTCTCAGTTAAATGAATTTCCATTGGGTTATCCTTCGGCGATTTCATTAGAAGATGATGTGACTACTTTTTTGAAAGTACGAAATTTTTCTAAACGAATTCCTGTCAAAGATGGCAGTGTTTTATATTTTAAAACATGCCAAAAATCAATATCTGGAACCCCTCAATCTTCCATTGTTATTAGGCTATATGATGCTTTAAATAATCTAGTTGCGGTAGATTTTTTAGGTATTACATTGACTGATGAATGGAAAGATTATTACCGCAGTTACACTTTCAGTTTATAGAATGTGGCTTTCTGTGAAATAGCTATAACTCCAGGGAGTTATGATAATTCTCCATCAAAAATGGGTAAGATAGGTATTGCAGTATTGAACATATCAAGAACAATTATTGGTTAATTAACCTGAATTCTGGATAAATAAATTGAACTAAGTGCCTGTTCCAAGGTCGAAGTTTTCGACCAAGGAAAAACCGATCTAACAAGGAACAGGCATGAACAAATTAGTGAAACTTTTCTGTGATATCGACGATTTTTGTCAGGTTTTTATTCCTCAATAGGAAAGAATGCGTCTCCAAAAAGGCCTTCGCCAACGTAATAGCCGTATTAGTCCGTTAGTTTCTCTAGGTAATCACTCCAATGTGGGAAGCGCATTCCGCGTAAGTTTTCAGTTTTAATAATATTATGGCCAAAATTTTCTTCTCCAGACACCAATACAGTACCATAACGTGACAAATTTTTTCACCGTAAATATCATTCCGTCTCTTTGATTAGCATAGGTAAACGTCGGGTTTTATCCAAAAGTAAGCAAGTCACATCTGGCCTTGAATAATGCCCCGCAGGATCTGCAACCGATTTTGCCAATGTAATATCACTCAGATCAATATTCGCATATAACAGCCCTTCTTCATTGGGAGGCAGCGGCTTGGCAAGCTGTTTTCCGTCGGGGCCGTAAATACAGGCATAGCCTCCCCCTGTTTCAAGCAACGTTCTGTGCATTTCTGTTTGGCACATCATATCAATCATTTCTTGTGAAACCAGGCCACAGGCGCCAATAACAAAGCACTGGCCTTCTAATGCATACACATTACTGACAGCCGTATTCATTTCACCTGACAGAGCATGAACATGCCCTTTATATATAGAAAAGCTCGGCCAAGAACCAATATGAATTTGTTCATTTTGGGCAAACATCGCGTATTTGGATAGCGGTTGGAGATGCTCCCAACAATTTAAAGCGCCGACTTTCCCGAGAGATGTCTCTATAACATTTAAACTGCTGCCATCACCTTCGCCAAAAATCGTTCTTTCTACATGGGTGGGCTTCAGTTTTCTTCGTGTCAGTAATGTCTTGCCTGTCGGGTCAATAATAGATTGGGAAATATAAAGACTACTGTTGTTTTTTTCACTGAAACCCAGCACGACCATAATGTTATTGTCAGCGGCCGCTTGTTCAATTCTTTTATATTGCTCGCTATTGATAACCAATGAATTGTCATGATATTGCTTGAGGAATTGCATACCCCATAAAGGTGAATCCAGCCATATGAACCACGGATATCCCGGTATCCAAGTTTCAGGGAACGCAATTAATTTAGCGCCGTGATCGGCTGCTGACTCGATAAGTGAAATGGTCTTTTCGAGGGTAGCTTCCAGATCGAGAAAAATAGGGGCAGCTTGCACTGCAGCGACCCGAAATGTTGTTATCGACATAATATTTAGTTTCTCCGAAAATTTGACAATTATGGATAATTATCATCATCCATAAAGTGAAGACATCTAAATATTATAAAATACTCTTAACTCCCAAAAAAAATCTCATAAAAGCTGCATTTTGATTTACAGCGTAATTTTATTCTTTACAACATCACTTCAGCCACATAACGTTATCTATGCTCACTGGGTTTAATGAGAGTTCTGCCTTTCACCAGAAACCAGCCTTTGGCTGGGAAAATTCATTCCGACGAATGTGTCTTTCCCTTGCTGTCGTGCTGCACCTTGAAATCCATTGGATATGCGTCTGACTTCTAGCTGACTGACTAATCTCTGAGATTTGGGAACTATAAAATGAATACACAGCATAACGACACATCAGATAATGTTCTAACTTTCGGTTGTGAACACCCTCTAAGTTCTACTCAACAAGTTATTTGGTTTGATCAAATTACCCATCCTGATTCTTTCGATTATAACCTTAGTATAATAATTTGCTTTGAGGGAAAACTGGATGAAGCGTTATTTACTCGAGCACTTGAAAATGTGGTTTCTCGCTATGATGCATTGCGTTTACGACTGGTCAATACACACATAATACCCCAACAAACAGTTGTTAAAACTCTCCCGACATCCTTAATCCGGTATGATTTTTCACAAGTAGCTGATGCTGAAACCTGTGCTGAACAGCAGATCCGAGCTAATTTCATACGCCCCTTCCCTTTGTATGAAAAATTGTGGCGCTGCGGGTTATTTCGCGTCAGCAAGGAGCGTTGGTACTGGCAATTTTGCTGTCATCACTTAATCTCAGACGGTATAGGATTGAAGCTGATTATCACCACACTGTTAGAAAACTATAATCGTTTGGTCAACGGGGAAACATTACCCGACGATATAGCCCCTTCCTATCTTGATTTTATTGTTGAAGACAGCACCTATATTAGCTCTAAATTGTACACTCGAGATCTGGCATTTTGGAAAGAGCGTTATGAAACGTTGCCACCGGCTCTGCTCCCTCCTCCGACTTCAGTGAGCTCCGATACTCACAAATTCGCCAAACCGGTTCTTTGGAAATTGAACGAAACACTTTCTCTACAGATCGAAAATACAGTAGCTGCTCATGGGCTATCTGTTCTCCATTTTATGTATGCCATTCTGGCTTGCTATTTTGCACGCACGACACTTTCACATACGACAGGTGCAAAAGAGATTGTTATTGGCATTCCCGTGCATAATCGAAAAAATGCAAAACAAAAGTGCACACTAGGTATGTTTTCGTCAGTTATCCCTATCAAAGTAGTCATTCATTCTGGGGACTCATTTCTTGATATCATGCATAAAGCTGCGGCTGAGTTACATCACTGTTATAAACATCAACGAGTTCCAATCACAGAGATTAATCAGCACACACAGATAAAACAGAAAACAGGACACTCTCAACTTTTCGATATCGCTCTGTCATTTGAGCCTTTTGATGTGAATGTCAATCTTAATAATACCGTCGCAACGTTAAAAGGAACGTATCGTGGCGTCACGTTCCCTCTTATGATAGCCATTCATCAATATCTATCCTCCTCATCCCAAATTGAAAAGGGAAATCAGCCTTTCACCCTTGAATTCCGCTATAACATGGATTATCTGTGCCATGAAGAAGTTGTTTCCCTCCAGTCCCGTTTGGCATTATTAATAGAATCAGCCGCCACATCTTTGGATGTATCTGTTGAACAAGCTCCTTTATTGACAGAAACGGAGCGGCAAAAATTATTAGTTGATTTCAATGCCACACAAGCCGATTTCCCCCAGGATGCGCTGATCCATGAACTGTTTGAGCAACAGGCCACCCGCACCCCAGATGCTATCGCCGTGGTATACGAAAAACAGGTTATTAGCTATGCTGAATTGAATCGCCGAGCTAACCGGCTGGCCCATCACCTGATAGAATTGGGAGTACAACCGGATGAGCGGGTTGCACTTTGTATGGAACGCAGTCCAGACATGATTATTGGATTGCTGGCTGTCCTCAAGGCTGGTGGCGCTTATGTTCCCCTTGATCCGACTTATCCTACAGACCGGCTGACATATATGCTGGAAGACGCTGCACCTGTAGCTCTGCTCACTCAGAATTCACTGGTTGAGAAGGTTGAGAAACTAGTCAGCTCCATCCCTGTCATACTACTCGATAAGGCAATGTACCTTGCCATTCAGCCAGACATAAATCCGAATATCGCGGTTCTGGGATTGACATCACGCCATCTGGCCTATGTGATTTACACCTCTGGCTCTACCGGACAACCCAAGGGCGTGATGATTGAGCACCGGAGTGTACTGCGCCTGATTATCCATAATGGCTTTGCTGACATTGGCCCTGATGACTGTATAGCCCATTGCGCTAATATTTCATTTGATGCTGCGACGTGGGAAGTGTGGTCAGGTTTAGTGCATGGTGCCCGTATTTTGCTGATCCCAGAAAAAACCTTGCTGCATCCCGCTGAATTTGGTCAGTGCCTGTCATCGGAAAGCGTCAGCGCACTGTTTCTGACTACCGCCCTATTTAACCAATACGCAGGCTTGATTGCACCATCGTTATCAGGCCTGCGTTATGTCCTGTTCGGCGGGGAACAAGCTGATAACCGATCAGCCATTCGCCTCAGGGCGGAGCATGCACCAAAACATCTGTTGCATGTTTACGGGCCGACAGAAACCACCACATTCGCCACCGCTTATGACATGCCATTGCTGGAAGGAGAAGACAGAAAACTCCCCATCGGGAAACCCATCAACAATACCCGCATCTATATTCTGGATGGGCAAGGCCAACCCGTTCCCCCAGGCGCTGCCGGTGAAATCTATATTGGGGGCGATGGCGTTGCCCGTGGTTATTTGAATCGTCCTGAACTGACCGCCGAACGTTTCCTGGTCGATCCTTTCGTCTCAGAAACCGATGCCCGCATGTACAAAACCGGTGATCTCGCCCGCTGGCTGCCGGACGGCAATATCGAATATCTCAGCCGCAATGATTTTCAGGTCAAGCTGCGGGGTTTCCGCATTGAATTGGGGGAAATTGAAAATGCCCTGACCGCCCACCCACAAATCAAACAAGCAGTGGTGATGGCTCGTGAGCATAACGGCCATAAAACACTGGCCGCTTATTTGGTTACAGACGGCGCATTATCCGATGACTTATTCTCCAATCAAGCGCTGATCGCACATTTATCTGACCGCCTGCCGGATTATATGATCCCTGCCAATTTTACCCGCCTTGATTCCATTCCGCTGACCCTAAACGGTAAGCTGGATCGCCGAGCCCTGCCGGAGCCGACATGGGAAAACAAAAACAGTTATGTGGCACCCCGCAATGCACTGGAAACTCAGCTTTGTGCCATCTGGCAGGATGTTTTTGGGCTGGAACACGTTGGCATTGAAGATAACTTCTTCCGCATTGGCGGCAACTCCCTGCTGGCCATTAAACTGACGGCGGCTATCCGTCAACGTTTGGCAACGGATATCACATTGGCCCAATTGTTTGAGCAGAAAACCATTGCGGGCTTAGCAACGCTAATACAACAACCAGAGCAGCAATCCTGTATCGTCATTCCCCATCTGATGACAGAACATTATCCCTTGTCATTTGCCCAAGAGCGGATGTTGTTTATTGAGCAGTTTGAACAAGGCACCGACGCTTACCATATCCCGTATCTGGTTCAGTTGGATAACGATGCTTGCCTCCCTTTGTTAGAAGCCGCCATCAATCAATTGGCTGAACGCCATTCTGTGCTGAAGATGGTGTACCTCAAGCGTGATGACGGGCAAATCCATCAACAAAAACTGGACACGCATCTGCCCATCCAATCAATGCCGCCTTGTGACGATGCAGACCGGCTTCTGGATACCGTGTGCGCGGAAATTGCAACGCCATTTGATCTGTCCACCGAGCCGAGCCTGCGCCTGCGTCATTATCGGGTCGATAATCAGCATTACTTGCTGATGTTGTGGCACCACATTGCCTTTGATGGCTGGTCGGTCGATATTTTTATGGATGAGCTGGCGCAGATTTACCGTGCCCTGTCAGAAGGCAGTGACAATCCATTGCCGCCGCTGGAGATTACGTATAGCGATTATGCCGCATGGCAGCGGGATTATTTGCACAGTGGCATTGGTGAACACCAACTTGCCTATTGGCAACAAACGCTGGCAGGCCATGAACCGCTGGCCTTGTCGACCGATCATTCCCGACCGGCTCAAGTGAATTATCAAGGCCGTGACGTAAACTTTACGCTGGAAGAAACATTATCCAACCAGTTACGGGCGTTGGCAAAAGCGCAGGAAACGACACTGTACACCGTATTGCTCAGTGCTTTTTATGTCACGCTGGCAAAACTGTCCGGACAAGAAGATATTGTGGTAGGTACACCCACGGACAACCGCCACCATGCCCAAACCCAGCCCCTGATTGGCATGTTTGTCAATTCGCTGGTATTGAGGGCGCAGCTTCAGCAAACCGACAGCGTGGACACCCTGATTGGGCAGACCCACCGGTTGATTGCGGACGCTAAAGCCCATCAGGACATGCCGTTTGAACAACTACTGGACGCGTTGGGAATCGAACGGGACACTTCCCGCCACCCGATTTTTCAGGTGATGTTCACCTTACACCATTTTGGTGAAAATCCGCTCAATGAAAGCAAGCTGCCATTCGCTCCGGTGATATTGGAAGAGACGTTTTACAGCCCCGCTAAGTTTGATATGAGCCTGTTTCTGTCCGATGGGCAAACCCATATCACGGGTTGCCTGAATTATGCGGTCAGTCTGTTTAACGAATCCACCATCGTCAGGCTGGCGGGCATTTATCAACACGTGTTGGCGGCATTTGTGGCAGACCAGAAACAATCTCTGTCGGAACTTGACATTTTATCCGCACAAGAGCGCCATACGCTGCTTCACCGCTGGAATCAAACCGCTGCACCTTATCCGCAGGACAAGACCCTGCAACAACTGTTTGAAGTTCAGGTCGCCCAACGCCCCAATGCCATTGCCGTCATATTTGAAGACCAGCAAATCAGTTATGACGATCTCAATCGCCGTGCCAATCGGCTGGCGCATCATTTGATTGCGTTGGGTGTGCAACCGGATGATCTGGTTGCCATTTGCCTCGAACGAAGCCCGGAGATGGTGGTAGGAATACTCGCCATCCTCAAGGCGGGCGGGGCTTACGTGCCGATCGATCCGACCTATCCGGTTGAACGACTGGCCTATATGCTTGAAGATTCCACACCTGTGGCTTTGTTAACTCAGACAACACACGCCAAAAAACTAAGCAGCGCCATTGCGTCAACAAAAATTCCCACTGTATTGCTTGATGATCAGGCCGCATTCCTAGAAACCCTGCCGGACACCAATCCAGATACGCAGGCATTGGGACTGACATCACGTCATCTGGCCAATGTCCTTTACACCTCCGGCTCCACCGGGCAGCCCAAAGGCGTGATGGTGGAACACCGCAGCGTTTTACCCCTGATTATCAATAATGGTTCTGCCGACATGGCTACACACGATTGTGTTGCCCATTGCGCCAATATTGCGTTTGATGTATCAACGTGGGAAATCTGGTCAGCCCTGCTCAACGGGGGACGCCTGTACATCATTCCACAATCCACGTTGCTTGATCCTGTGCGTTTCCGCGCCGCCCTTATCCAAGGGCAAGTCACAGCGCTTTGGCTGACTGCTGGTCTGTTCAACGAATATCTCGATACCCTCCAACCGCTGTTCGGGCAATTGCGCTACCTGATGGTCGGCGGTGATGTTCTCGATCCACAGAGAATCCGGCAAGTACTGTCAGCGGACACCAAACCAGCACATCTGATTAGTTGCTATGGCCCGACGGAAACCACCACATTCTCCACCACTTACTCGATTAAACCCCCGCTTGATGTGGCTCATTCCATTCCCATCGGCCGCCCGATTGCCAATACTCGGATTTATATTCTGGACGCGTATGGGCAACCGGTTCCCCTCGGTGTTGCGGGTGAAATTCATATTGCGGGGGCAGGCGTTACCCGTGGCTATCTGAAAAACCCTGAACTGACGGCTGAACGCTTCCTCACTGATCCCTTCTCGCCGGAACCGGATGCACGCATGTACAAGAGTGGCGATCTCGGTCGTTGGCTGCCGGACGGAAATATTGATTATCTTGGCCGCAACGATTTTCAGGTCAAGATTCGGGGATTTCGCATTGAACTGGGAGAAACCGAGAGCCAACTAAGGCAATGCATCGGAGTACGCGAAGCCGTGGTTCTGGCCCGTGAAGACAAAAATACGGGGACAAAACAATGCCTGATTGCCTATGTTTTGCCCCAGCCCGGTGTTGAATTAAAACCCACTGAACTGTATCGGCAATTGTCGCAAAAGCTGGCGGAGTTTATGCTGCCCAAAGCCTTTGTCATTATGGATACCTTTCCCCTAACCCCCAATGGTAAACTTGACCGTCAGGCGCTGCCAATGCCGGACCAAGCTGCAGTAATTACCCGTGACTATGCAGCACCAGTGGGTGATGTTGAAACCGCACTGGCGGATATCTGGCAAGAGCTGTTAGGGTTGGAACAGATTGGCCGCTACGACCATTTCTTTGAGCTTGGTGGGCACTCCCTGATTGCCGTCAGTCTGATTGAACGGCTGCGTAGTCAAGGATATACGCTGGAGGTTCGCAGTATTTTTTCATTTCCGCAACTGACAGACATGGCACAAGCGGTGATGCAGGTTCGATCAGAGGATATGCCGGACAGCATCGTACCTCCTAACCTCATTCCCGTTGGCTGTACTGCCATTACCCCTGATTTTCTGCCACTGGTAACGCTGTCTCAGGCGGATATTGACACAATTGTCAATAACGTGGCTGGCGGAGCTGCTAATGTGCAGGATATCTACCCACTGGCTCCCTTGCAGGAGGGAATTCTGTTCCATCATCAGCTACAGGAAAACACAGATACCTACCTGTTAAGCAGCCTGTTGGCCTTTGACACTCAAGAATACCTTGATGATTTCTTGAATGCCCTGCAACAGGTGATAGACCGCCATGATATTCTGCGAACCGCTGTTTGTTGGCAGGGATTGAGCCAACCTGTCCAGGTAGTCTGGCGGCAGGCCCCACTGCCAATCATTCCGTTTGTCCCTGTGCCAGCAAAGAACATTACAGCGCAATTGCAGGCACATATGATCACACGGTTAAATATCAGTCAAGCGCCGCTGTTCTCCGCCTGTACTGCCCACGACCCAGAAAATCAGACATGGTTGCTGGCACTAAGTTTTCATCATCTGGTTTGCGATCATATGACACTGGAACTAATCATAGAGGAAATTCGCCTGTTACTGCAGGGGTTATCAGAAGCCCTGCCTCAACCGCTACCATATCGGAACTTTGTTGCCCAAACTTTAAACGTACCGGCTGCGGTACATGAAAATTATTTCCGTGAACGGCTTGCTGACATTAATGAACCCACCAGCCCCTTTGGCTTGCTCAATGTGCAGGGCAATAGCCAAGTAATTACCGAATCCCATTTGTTGCTCGATGAGTCACTCACACGAACTCTCCGTACGCAAGCCCGCCAACTGGGAGTTAGCCCGAGTGTGCTGTTCCATGTGGCCTGCGCACAGGTATTGGCCCACACCAGTGGTTGCGAGGAGGTCGTCTTTGGCACTGTATTATTAGGACGGTTACAGGGTTTAGTCGGTGCGGATCAAGTAATGGGTTTATTTATCAATACATTGCCGGTTCGGATATCCCTTAGCAATCAAGGGGTGCTGGTGGTGGTGCAGGCAACAGCCAGAGAGCTGGCAACCCTGCTGACACATGAACAGACACCATTAGCGCTAGCCCAGCGTTGCAGTGGCATCATTCCTCCCATGCCTCTGTTCAGTGTGTTGTTCAATTACCGACACACCTCATCAGACTTTGCAGAACAACCTGTCTTGGAAGGTATGCGCCTGTTGGCGTCAGAGGAACGGACTAACTACCCACTGGCTCTTTCAGTGAATGATTTCGGCGACGGTTTTGGTCTGGTGGCTCAGGCTATGGCCGGAATTGACCCCGACCGAGTAGTAAATTACCTGCTTACAGCCCTCCAAAAACTAACTGAAGCATTGCAAGCCGAACCCCAACGACCTGTTCTTAGCCTGTCCATCTTGTCGGAGGCTGAGCGTCAGCAATTATTGGTGGATTTTAATGCCACCCAAACCGATTTTCCACAGGACTTCCTGATCCATGAACTGTTTGAGCAACAGGCCACCCGTACCCCAAATGTTATCGCGGTGATCTACGAAGAATCTTGCCTTAGTTATGATGCCCTGAACCGCCGCGCCAATCGTTTGGCCCATCATTTGATTGCACTAGGGGTGCGTCCTGATTCTCGGGTGGCAATCTGTGTCGAACGCAGCCCGGACATGGTGATTGGTTTACTCGGTATCCTCAAGGCTGGCGGAGCTTATGTCCCACTCGATCCGGCCTATCCGCCTGAGCGTCTGGCCTACATGCTTGAGGATTCCGAGCCAGTTGCGTTGTTAACTCAGGCAGCACTCAAGGGTAAGCTGAATACCACCATTGCCACCGTACTGCTTGAGAATGTACTTTATCCCCAAGGCGCGTTAACGGAGGCACAACCGGAACACAATCCGGTTAGCCAAATGCTGGGGCTAGCATCTCATCATCTGGCGTATATTATCTATACCTCAGGTTCAACCGGCCAGCCTAAAGGTGTGGCAATTGCCCACCGCAATACGGTTAACTTCCTCACGTGGGCACAACATACGTTCAGTCCGGAAGAATTTGCACATACCCTTTTTGCGACTTCACTGAACTTTGATTTGGCGGTGTTTGAATGCTTTGCGCCCCTGCTTGCTGGTGGCACAGTGCATCTTGTGCCTGATGTGTTGTCGTTACTGACTCAAGAACATATCGCCCAAAAACAAGGCGCACCTGAACCCTCCATCAGCCTGATCAACACAGTGCCCTCCGCCATGGTCCGGTTAATGGAATCCAACACCATTCCCGCAAGTATCCGGAGTGTCAACTTAGCCGGTGAAGCGCTGAAATCACATCTTGTCGAGCGGTTATTGACTCATACCTCCGTACATCATGTCTGCAATCTGTACGGGCCTTCTGAAACCACAACCTATTCGACTTGGACGCGAATGACGTCAGAAACCGGATTCGTCAACCATATCGGCCGACCGATCGCGAATACCCGAATTTATATTCTTGACCGTCATCATCAGCCTGTACCCCTGGGGGTTATTGGCGAAATCTATATTGCCGGTGCAGGAGTGGCCCGTGGTTATCTTAACCGCCCTGAACTGACGGCGGAGCGTTTTCTTGCTGATCCTTTTTCCCAAGACACCCATGCGCACATAACCAATGAGCGTATGTATAAAACAGGGGATCTCGGCCGCTGGCTGCCGGACGGCAATATCGAATACCTCGGCCGCAATGATTTTCAGGTTAAAATACGTGGTTTCCGCATTGAGCTGGGGGAAATCGAGACTCGGTTAATACGCTGTGACGGGGTACGTGAGGCAGTGGTTTTGGCCCGTGAAGAGGATGAAACCAAGCAAAAACAGCTGGTTGCTTATCTCTTGCCACAAGTCGGGGCTAAACTGGTTCCGGCTGAATTGCGTCAGCAACTCTCAAGATACTTTGCCGAGTACATGTTGCCCAGTGCTTTTGTCATTCTTGATGCGTTCCCGCTGACCCCCAATGGCAAACTCAACCGTCAGGCACTCCCTGCCCCCGGTTTATCCGCCATGATAACCCGACATTATGAAGCGCCAGTCGGCCAAACCGAAACAACTTTGGCACAAATTTGGCAAGATTTACTGGGCGTAGAGCGCATTAGCCGCCATGATCATTTCTTTGAACTGGGTGGGCATTCACTTATCGCGATGCAGTTGTTGAACCACATCAGAAAACAAGGCATGGAGGTGTCATTAGCAACGTTATTCTCCCATCCGACATTATGTGATTTAGCTTTGGCGATTAGCAGCCACTCCATCAAACCCAGTTCACCTTTTACTGCCAATCCGGTGCCTTTAAGCCCTGCTGGTCATTTACCACCCCTATTCTTGATACATGAAATCATGGGTGATTTGCTGGTTTATTCTCAGCTAGTCACTTTATTGCCAGCAGAATTGCCTGTCTATGGGTTACAGGCCCTTGGCCTACACACAGTCAAGAACCCACCAACTTCTATTGAAGCACTTGCAGCTTACCATATCCATGCCATTCGTCGAATTCAGCCTCATGGTCCTTATTATCTGGCAGGTTGGTCCATAGGTGGAACTATCGCTTACGAAATAGCTCTGCAATTGAGTAGTGTCGGAGAGAAAATCGGGTATGTTGGCATGATCGATTCCTACAATTTCAGCGGGCATAAAAAAAACAGTCTTCAATTTGTCGATGATAGACAGAAAAACATCAGCACATTGATTCAATATCTGGCGGATAATAGAGAGAAGCTTACTGAAGACAATTTGGATGCGCTTTATGCTCTACACGGTTGTGAAGTGCTCCAATGGTTACCAAAAGAAATTCCCAAAGAAGATATTCTCTTTCGTCTACGTACTTTGGAAATCATCATACAGATTAGCCATAGGCATATATCTTCAGCTTCCTCTTTGCCCATCCATCTTTATACTTCAGCCGATTCAGTTTCCGGATTCGATTGCTGGCATGGATGGCATGATATTGTTGGAGAACACTCCGTGCTCCAACTTATTGGAGGAGATCATCACACTATCATGCAATTACCTTGGCTCCACCAGTTGGTTAATTCCATGATCGGGCATTTGTTATTTGATAAGAAATTTCAATGAATTTCAAGATGCAGCCAGCCAGCTGGCTGGCTGCCATTGAATGAATTGTGATTTCAATTAGTTCTGAATGATTAATTGTGAATGGTTACACTTTCGTCAACAGAAATACGGCCCATGCGGACATGATGAGTCGGCGCCTTTGGGTCAGCATATCCAAACGAGATACCGAATAGCAGACGATACTGTTCTGATACACCGAGTATTGCTCTTACTGTGTCAGCATGAAAGCCAAGCAAAGTTTGGGGTATACCAGAGTAACCTCTGGCGACAAGTGATAAAAGAAATGTCTGCCCATACATGCCCATATCTGCTGCAACGCGAATGTTATCACCAAATGAAGGCATGAAAAGAAAAGCGACATGAGGTGCGCCAAAAAATTTAAAGTTGCGTAAATAGACTTCATCCCGTTTGGCTTTGTCTTCACGCGCTACACCGAGGGTTTCATAATAAATCTGGGCCTGCTCTTGGCTGCGGTCAAAATAATCCCCATAAAAATCCGCATAATCAAAAGTAAAATCAGGTGTAACAAGCCCTTCTGAACTATTTTGGGTCATAGTCTTCTCAAGTGCATCTTTTGTTTTGCCTGATGCAATATGCACATGCCACGGCTGGGTGTTGCAGTTAGATGGAGAACGCTGTGCATCTGCTAAAATGGGGTTTTGTGCCCGATGCATCCAAAAGTTCCATGGTGATGAATTAATATTTTAAAATTATTTAATTATAGAGTTATTCTGAATTTTTGATGGTTTTTGAAACTTTGGATATGGTATGTCTGGAACATCCCAATAAATAAACAATCGCGTTATAACTTTTTTTCTCTCTGAGAAGCCCTTCTATTTTTTGATGCAATTTTTTATCCACCGGGCGACCTTTATATTTACCTTCCTGTTTAGCTTTCTTTACACCCTGAGCCTGACGACGGCGTCTGTCCTCGTAGTCTTTCCGGGCAACGGCGGCCAGCATATCAAGCATCATGTTGTTGAGTGCCGTCAACATACGTTCTGTGAACTCATCGGAGCCCTTCATGAACTGATGGCTGGTCGGGAGATCCAAAGAAACCACTTTCAGTCCCTTATGGCTAATCATATATTTCAGTTTTTCCCAGTCAGCCGTATTCAGCCGACTGAGACGGTCGACTTGTTCAACCAAGAGCACATCGCCCGGCATAGCCACATCAAGCAAACGGAACAACTCTGGACGATGAAGCCGGGCACCGGATTCATTTTCTTCAAACCAACAGGCAACCTGAACGCCTAATTCACTGGCGAACTCAATCAGCTCATTTTTTGCCCTTGAAGCATCCTGCTCACTTGTCGATGCTCTCAGGTATCCGTAAATCCGTATATTGGCATTCATCAGTGCACTACACATGGTGTCATTATTATGGTGCACTATACATAGCGTTACGTTATTTTCTGCACTGGTATTTAGCCAGTGTATTAAAAGTACACCCTATCAGCACTCTTCGTGAACGTTTTTGGCCACCTTTGTTGGTACAAAAATCTATTAAGGAAAAACATGCAGCCGACGCGCCCAAGCCGGATACAAATTCTTAAAACCGATGAAATTGATGAGCTATATCGCCGCCCCGAATTCAGTCAGACAGAACGTGAAGAATATTTTGCCCTGAATGACACACTGCTTGAACACATCCGCGCAATAGAGAAACTCGAAAACCGTATTTATTTTATTCTCTTTATTGGATATTTCCGGGCTAAGCCCGTTATTCCCAAATTCCATTTAAAGGACGTTAGACCGGATGTTATGTATATTTGCCAGACCTACTTTTCAGGCGCAAAACCACGGTACACTGAGTTGGCCAAATCAACCCGATCCCGGCTAATCAATCAGGTTCTGGCCTTGCTTAGTTTTGAGCAGCTAACCCCCGCCATGACTGACAATTTGGTCTTACGTCTCCAGGACGTCGCAATCATCTATGCTGATCCCCGATATATGTTCGATGAATGCATCGCATTCTTTAGTCAGCAGCGTATTGCCCTTCCGGCATACAGCACGATCCAGACGCTTATTACCCGGACGCTCAGTGCCGAGAGAAAGCGAACCGAAGCCATTCTATCCCGACAGATGTCGGAAAATACGGTTAACACCCTACAGAGCATCATGGCAGACAAAGGACTACTTAACAGCCTGTCCGGATATAAGGGATCAGCCCGTAGCTTTTCGCCCTCAGAGCTGGAGCGTGAGCTGAATACACACAGAACCATAAAGAGTATTTACCCTGAATTAAAATCTCTGCTTGAGGCTCTTCGATTATCCCGTGGAAATAGGCTCTATTACGCCTCCGTTGTAAAGCACCGTTCAGTTTATAAAATCAGGCGAATGCCCAAGTGGCAGGGGCTTCTCTATCTGTGTTGTTATCTCTTTTTTCGATATAGAGAAAACAACGACAGGCTGGTGACCGCATTTTGCTATCTTGTCACAAAACATCATGAATCCGCAAAAACGTTTGCCCAGCAAAAAATCGCTGAAGAACTGGAAGTGGTCAGAAATAAGCTTAAGTATGCAGGCAATGTTCTGAGCTTATTTGTTGATAATACACTCAGTGACAGTGTTCCGTTTGGTGAAATTCGCAAACAGGCATTTTCACTGATTGATGAAGGTGATATGAGAAAAATCAGCCAGCATCTTTGCAAGGAGAATTTTGATCTCATTGACTATCAATGGCAATACACTGACAAACACGCCCGCAGAACATCAAATTCTCTGCGCAAGCTGTTCAGGGCTATTGATATTGAGTGTTCCCCTGACCAGCCTCTGATAGCGGAGCAAATAACCACTGCTAAAGCTGACCTGGACAAACACAAACGAATCACGTGTGTGACGCAGGAATTCATCCGTCCACGTGACCTGCGTTATCTTCTTGATGGCGATGACATTCATCTCCAGCGGTTTGAGTTCTATTTGTATCACCGGATTGATCATATGATTAACAGCGGCAGAATCTATGTGACCGAGAGTGAAAAAAATAAACGTCTGGAAGATGACCTTATTCCGGTGGATGTCTGGATGAAGGAAAAACCAGAGCTGATTGAAAAAACAGGACTTAATCGTCTTAGTGAGCCCATTACTCAGACGCTGATGCAGTTGGAAACGAGGTTAAATACCTTGTTTGATCGCGTAACAGCTAACATTAATGCGGATGCCAATGATTTCGTAAAATGCCAGCCCCGCTCTAACCGTCTGACATGGAGTCTGGCGAACCGTCGCTGGAAAGCCGGTATTGACAACCCGGTTTACAGCCAGCTCAAGCACAAAGGAATTATTGAGATTATGAGTTACGTCAACCGCAAAACAGGCTATCTCAGCGCCCTTGAAAACATGACAACCTATAAGAAAGAGTCAGAGAAACGGGAAGGCGATTTGATTGCCTGTATTTTCGGCAACGGCGCAAACTATGGTCTACATCGAATAGCCGCTGTTTCCGATCGCAGCGTAGGCGCGCTCCGGGCTGTCAATGATAGTTATATTCGACCAGAAACGACCCACGCTGCCAATGATATTATTTCCAATGCGATCGCCCGCTTACCCATATTCAAATATTACACCATCAATGAGGCTGCGCCTTTTGGTAGTATCGATGGACAAAAACACGGTTGCCGGATAAACACATTCAAGGCTCGCTTTTCTGCCAAGTATTTCCGCAAAGGTAAAGGGGTATCAGCATTGTCGCTGGTCGTCAATCATGTTCCGGTCAATACTGTCGTGAACGCACCGAATGAGTTTGAGGGGCATTTTGCTTTTGATCTGCTCTATAACAACAGCAGTGATATCCAGCCGCTCTCGGTTTCGACGGATAATCATGGGATCAATAATGTCAATTTTGCCTTGCTGGATATTTTCGGTTACCAGTTTGCCCCTCGTTATGCCAAGTTCAAAAAAATTTTTGAAGAATTGTTCGATATCACCTTACTGGGTGAAAAACTCCATATTTCTTTGAAAAAACAGA
>NZ_VCDN01000121.1:0-2048 GCF_033949405.1 Xenorhabdus santafensis
TTTCCGCTTTTCCCCATGTACCCAGCCGTTGAGCCCAGACCAGCGTGCCGTTTTCGTTGAGCATTTCCCGCACTGTACCCTGATGGTCACTCACCACGTAATGCAGTTTGCCTTTTTCAAAGCGGGCAGACGGCGCGAACGCTCCTGGTTCATACAGCCAGCGTACCCGACTTTCCAAAGCCAGCGAGCCATCGGCGTAAACTGGTGTTTCCTCAATGAGCTGGTCGCCACTCCACAGGTATTCCTGCCCGTAAATGGCTGTGCTGCGCGGGATTAAATCCGGTTTGCCGTCCAGCCAGCGTTGCAGGTTGGTTGCCGTCAGCTTGCCGTCAAGCACCTTGAGCTTGCGTATTCTTCGCCCAAAAGCATCTCGTATTGATAGTGCCAACGGGAGCCACTCGGGGTTTCGCAGTGGTGTCCGGCGCCAAATTCACCGGGGGTTTTGACGGTCAGTGTACACCACCGTTTTGGCCCTTGAGGACAGAAACACCATCCAGCCCATCAGGAACAGTAAACCCGTTTTTTTCATCGTGCCCTTTCCATGCCACAAAATATCGGAGCAGCGTGAAGAAAACCGGCACGAAAATCAGCGAACAATTCATTTTTGCAAAATGCAAAAAAACAACTAGCCCGGAGTTCTCTACGCTATGACACAGGGCGTAGAATGAGATAATCAGCCAGCTCCCCGTACGCAATCCACCTTAAGGCGCAGTGGCTTAAGGCCGTAGGGTTTAATATTGTCGGCACGCTCACCGTTAAAATTATGGATGACTGTCTGGTACTGATCCCCGACAGTGACGAGACAAACAGCCTCTAACAACAATACCAACGCCAGCGGGCGTAAATCAGTGGAATTAAGCTACTGAGGCGGGAGTTGATTAGAGATTATCAAACAGAGTAATTCTATAAAAGCTGGAAGAAGATAATCCACTTCTTCCAGCTAAGATGATATTATTTATTAGCAACTATAATAATCAGATAATAATCGTTGGCATTGTTCTTGTAATGCAAAAATAGGTTCTTTTGACTTATCAGCACCTTCAAGGCTTTCTAATATATTAAGTAAACCGTTTCTAATATTAATGTCGTTATTATCTATATTATCCCAACTTTCAGATTCCATCATGTCAAAATATGAAAAAAATGCCTTATTGAATAAACAGAGGTCTATTTCTTTATCTCCTCCATGTTTTTCTTCATCAAACCCAGAAAATCTGACTAAACTCCTAAATGGATCTTTTAGAATAAACCCACTATGTTCTCCATTTATAAATAAAAGATCTAATCGCTCATGAATTCGAACTCTTAATATATCATTGTAGCTAATTCTTTGTTCGCACTCTGACACACATATAAGATATCCTCCATCTCGTGAGAGATATTTATAATTTGAAACTGATATAGCAAAAAAAACCTTAGGTTCTAATAAATAAGGCAAACCAACAATAAACTGCGATTTTAAGCACTCTGATAAAAAATGCTGCCCATCAAAATTATCATCAGGAACATTTAAAAAAATATCACTTAATACATAGGTAGAGGGATTAAAAACGTATCCTTCGTCGCTAATATAGTGATTACTTCCTATATAGTTATCAGATAATGCATGTTGTAAATCATCAGCATTTTGATTATTAGCTAAAGATACTGTCGTAAATGGCCAATAAATATTATTTTTCAACAAAGAACCAATGAGTATCTTAATCGGGGCTTTATTGCCATTTTTGTTTAAGAAAAGGATATTATTCATCATTGTTTTTTCCAAATAGATACGCCAGCAGGAACGGTTCCTGATTTACTAGGTATAGTACCATTCACAATACTTTCTGCCGTAACAATCCCTCCTCTTGGTGTATTTGGCACGCTACCTAATGCTACACGTTCAGCACTTCCCAAAGGTCCATAATTTGTTACTATCCAGCCTTTTTCGGATGAACTCATTCCAACAATAACGACATTTTCTCCATCATGGAAAATTAATCGAGGTTTTTTCCTTCACTTCTAAAAACCTCTTTGGGATTTAATATAACTTGCATTCACATAATAAG
>NZ_VCDN01000122.1:0-3443 GCF_033949405.1 Xenorhabdus santafensis
GCTACTTTTTGGTATCCGGCTGGCTTGGGACTTTGCCGCTCCTACGGGGGTCCTGTTGAAAACGGAAATTAGCTATAGCAAAAACGGTAAAGATGATGACATGTTGCAATCCGCTGATATCTCCTACCCACAACGGACCCACACTTTGCAGGGGTTGGCGGCTGGAGAGAAGCTCTATTTTCGGGCACGGTTGGTGGATAAATCGGGTAATACCTCAGAGTGGACAGCATGGATCAGCGGCACCGCGTCCAATGATACCCGCTGGATAGTGGAGGCCAGTCAGGAGCATTTTCTGGACGCAGAAACCGGGCGGCATATACAGAAGCAACTAGATGAGCAGGCCAGAGCTGATGTGCGTCACAAACAGGCCATTGCAGAAAATGCGCAGGCCATTGAGAAGCTGAGTGACATTTTGAAGGAGCTGAAGCGACGTATTCGGTAATTTTGTATTAGCCATTACTCGATCTGGAACTGTCGCTGAACTGAGAAAAACTTTATTTGGCAGTCTGCTTTGTGCCAGCAGCGGACGTTGTTGAGCCAGTACTATGTTAGTAGATTGTTACCAGAAGGCCGCAACCCTCTAGAATTCTGGTCTGACCGTTTAACTAGCATTGACGCTAGACATGCTTGAAATTATTATAAATGTAAACTCCTTCAAGCCAATGATTTCTTATGAGAAAAACAGGAAGAATAACCTTAGGATGGTGGAATACGAGTCTTTCGCCTAAAACAAGGGAAAATCAGGCTACAGAAGAACATAAGTTATATGTTGCGTTAGTTTTGTCTCGTTTGCTCAATGAAAGGTGGGTAGACATAATGTGCTTATGTGAGGTAACTCCTGAGGATATTGATAGCATATCAGATGCGCTAGGCGAAGAATTTAGTATCTATAATGGTGCGTTTAGAGAAAAGAGAAAAAAATTTGATATCTGCGTAATCTATAGAAACCAGATCGTTCAGTTCATTGAGTCTAGTTTGGTCAGTAGGCCTCACCATACAGGTAATACAATTTATGCTGGTCAAAAGGTTGAGTTTACTATAAATGAAACAACTGAAATCTTGGTTTTATTTATCGCACATTGGTCAAGTAGGCTATATGACTATGTTGACTCTCCCAAAAAAGCCCAGTTAGGCATGTTGCTCCAGACTGCTATACATGAGTGTATAGATAGTAAAAAAAATAAAGTTATTGTTTTAGGTGATTTCAATGAAGAGCCTTTTAATGAAAGCATCACAGAGCATTTGGGCGCATCCCGTGATATAGCATTGGTAAAAAAGCGCCCAGGGCTTTTATACAACCCATTTTGGCGTCATCTGATGTATGCGACATTGCATCCTAATTCAGATACAACAAATATTCACGGCGGGACATACTTCTATAAAAATGATGATTCAAGTAGATGGAAAACATTTGACCAAATGATGTTTTCTTCCGAGTTTATCGCCGGTAAGTCATGGCATTTGAACGAAACCGAAACGATGGTGTTCAGTGATTCCGAATTTATTGGATATATTCACAATGCAAAATCAAAATTTGATCACCTACCCATTTTATCAGTAATAGAGAGGGTCAATAATGACTGATTTTAGAAAATCATTTTCAGTGGGAGTCGCCGCAGCGACAGTTGCCGCTGAAAATAAAAGAGAAATAAATGACCTAATTAAAGCGGTAAACGAACAACTTGAAGAAACTTACGATGGAAAAGTTCATTTTGGTGTTTGGAGTCTATCAAAGAGAACCCACAAAAAAGGTGCAGTTAAGAATGTGTTTTTGGATGCATTTAATTTTGATTTTGTGGAATATCAAGGACTATGCATTACTAATTACGTCAACAAAGAACCTATAGAGTTAGCCGAATGGAAAGTATCGGAGAATGGATATCCCTGCATTATAAAATACGATGACAGAGAGGCTTATTGCTACAATAAAGATGATCTAGTAGTTGAGCTTTCAACTTTGCTCAGCGATGTTAAAACAGGCAAGGCTATTCTTAAACAACTAGATAATTTCTCCGAAAAAGGGCAAGCCACATAAATAGTGTGCATTTGATTGAATGTTATTTGCGAATGGGAGTAGCTAAACCAGCCCCATTTGCACATTTTTACCTAAACTCAAGTTTAAGTGAGGACTATAAAAACGCCTGTTTTACTATATGGTAATTTACTAGTCTATCAACGTCCGCTCCTCACTCTTAACTGACAGTCAGATTTATTCGTGCCCTGCCATAGAACACCGTCAGGTTAAGCCACAACTAATGTACATTATGGATTCGGCTCCCACGGATTGAGGATCGTCACTCCTGTGGGCTGAAAATCGGCTACGTTACGTGTGACTACCGTCATACCATTTACAAGCACTGTCGCAGCAATCAACGCATCACGCTCGCTGCACTTGTTCAGGGACATGCAGCCGGGCGCAGCTTTGTGCCACAGGGGTATCAACGGACAGCGTTCGTTCGGAAAATTCCGGTAAGACATGTTGTTCCAGCCAAGCGCGCAACATAGCCCCTCGAGTGGCATCCTTATGCTCAATCAATAAAACGCCGAGTTCTAACTCCATGATGGTGATCGCGGACACAAAAAGGTCGGCAGCATCGATGTTTTCAGCCCACTTTACTACGTTTGGATAGGCCTTCCCTGCTCATATTTTTCGAAGTTCGGACACCGCGTTGGTATCGAGTACGTACATCATGAGAAATCAGCCGGGCGGGTTCCGATATTCACTCGTTGCGGCTCAAATTCAATATCCGCAACTCCCGGTATTGCCAGCGAATAGGCAATGTTGCGATGTTACTTTGTCAGCAGCCGGTATTCTTCAATGCTCAACAGCACATGGGCAGGCTTACCGCGATCGGTGATGAATACGGGACCGTTCTTGTTCGCTTTCTTGCGAGCAGCTTTGCAAAGGCAATTTTTGTCAGTGGTATGTTATTTGGACGGGAGATAGAGTGGCGGTGAAATTTCGACGCGGCTTTACCGTGGTGGAACACGATAAAACCGCTAACCACAACAACTATCGGAGTAGTTATTATGGCTGACGCACATTCTACTGCAGGCATTTGCATTTACAAAATTTCCCAACCAGAACGTTATCAGAAAGTGGTTTACCGCCCTAAGGGAGTTAACCGCACGATCCCTGCCATCAACTTAAGCGGAAAATGGCTACTGGAAGCAGGATTTTCCATTAACGATCCGTTAAAAATCAGAGTAATGCCGGGCTGCCTGATTATCACCAGCCAAAATTTTCATGAACTGTGGCACTGCTTAAAAAGCCTGAATGAAGGCGAGTGGGATGATATCTCCGTGGCACATTGGTTACGGCAATTTCCCGGGAAATTAAGTAAAAAGTTACTGGGGTGAATTCGTAATTATCTGTTTTTTAATTGAAAATGATGTATTAAATGCTCCCGAGTGAACTGCACTTTGCGCTTAAATGGCAGAAT
>NZ_VCDN01000123.1:0-10613 GCF_033949405.1 Xenorhabdus santafensis
ACGTTTGCATGATAAAGGTCGAGAAGAAGGTCTACAACAGGGTATGACGCAAGGCATACAGAGAGGTATATCACAAGGCATACAACAAGGTATATCTCAGGGTATACAGCAAGGTATATCTCAGGGTATACAGCAAGGTGAAAAACAAGCATCAATCAATATTGCCCGTACTCTCTTAAAAAATGGGGTCAATCTTGAGCTAATTATGGAAAGCACCGGCCTTAGCCGAGAAGACCTCCTCTCCCTGCAATAACCTTCCAGATTTTTCTGTGCTTTTACCCTCTTTTTTTAGAGTGGGTAAGAGTATATACCGTGTTGGTAATGAGATTACCGCTTACATAAAAACCTCGTTATTTTAACCGAGGCTTTTATCTTAATATTTGATTATTTTTGATATCTTTCAGTATTTCATTTAATGAAAAAAACAATTCGTATAGAATCTAACTCCATCTTTTTGATTTTAATTTATACAACTACATTTAGATAAGATCTCTTTTTTATTCATGCCATTATCCCACTTTATCCACACTCCCCCACACCATTTTTCCATGATGAAACGTCGCGACTCGAGGGGAAATACGAGCCACTGCTTCAGCGGAACAAGAAGCATCCACCAACACGAAGCTGGCATCATCCATAAGTTTAGGCCAAACTCGTTCACCTTTATCATTCAGTGGCAATACGTTACCGGTCGCTATCGCCAACGCACGGGATAACGTTTGTTCATTTGGCCGGATATATAGCTGAGCATACAAATTAGCTTTTTCCAGCATATCTCCCAAACCATACGGAGACCAATGGTCTATCACACTATCCGTACCCGTCATCACAAAGACGCCTTTATCGCTTAGCTGCTTGAGCGGCATATGTAACGTGCCGATAGGGATAGTCGACGCAATTGTAACTCCCTGTGCTGCCATACGCTCCGCTAGTTCATCTACCTGCTGTTCATTAAGCTCAGCCAAGGCAAAAGCATGGCTGATAGTCAATTTACCTTTTAATTGAGGTGTTTTTTCAACGGTATCCAACATATAGTTAATTGCCGCCATGCCCGCTGGATTAGCTTCATGCAGGTGAATATCCACCCCTTTACTATAATCCAGTGCAATCTGGAATGTCGTATCGAGCGATTTTTCCATTGCGCCGTCAACATTGGTGGGATCAAGCCCGCCTACGTAATCGGCTCCCATTTGCATGGCTTCACGCATCAACGATACTGATTCTGAAAGCAATAAACCATGCTGGGGAAAAGCAACAATCTCACAATTGAAACCTGACCGACGACGAGCCAGTACCGCTTGCAAATTTTCGAGGTTTTTCAGCCCTGATGTCGGTTCAATATTGCAGTGGCTGCGGGCGATAGTCGTTCCTTTCGACTGAACTAGATCAATCAGCTTTTCCGCCCGTTCTTGAGTATAAGGTTGCAATTCCAGCAGGAGTTTTTGCTCAAATTTAATCATATCTCGGATAGTCGTGCCTTCTGGCCGATTAAGAGCACGCCACGGGCCACCGTAAAATGTTTTATCCAGATGAATGTGCATATCCCGCATGGCAGGAAGCATCAATTTACCGCCGGCATCATAGCGTGGCAGCGAATTACCCTGATTAAGTTTGTTATCATGCAGGGCAACAATTTTGCCATTGTTGATTTCCAGTGTTTTTCGTTCTGTCAATGTACGGACGACAGTCTGATCTTCAAATGCAAACCCCGACTCCAGTAAGACATTATCCAAATAATAATGATTATCCGTTATCTTGGATGAATTCTCTGTTTCACTGCGCGTTTCTGCCACCCGTTGTTTTGCATAGGAAACAGGGCTAACTGCACCAAGCAACGCATAAGCCGTGATGATTTTTCCACTCTGACTTAAGAACTCTCGCCGATTTTTATTCTCGTTCATCTCTTCTGTTTCCTTTTCAGTCAGTAACCATGATTTATGTCCAAAGAAAATAATTAACATTTATGTACTGACTAAACAACTCATTGAAAATGAGCGTCGATGACTTCACTTTTCACCGGAGAATTGAATTAACAATATCCTGATTCATTATTATGGCAATAAAAGCGATATAAATTTTCGCCCCTGAGGATATGCTCTGCATAACACATTAATAATTCATCATTTTGTCTGAGAAAGGGATAATTAAGGAGCCTAATATGAATGGAATGTATTCCACGGCAGATACAATAGAAATTGATGCACAACAACAAAAATTAGCGGGCAAAATTGCTCGATTCACATGCCCTAATGCTCATGCCGCCAAAACCGCGATCCCTCAATTGACATTCTGCCATCAGGTGCAATCAACCACACCGATCAGTGAATTGCATGAACCAAGTATTATGATCATTGCCCAAGGTGCAAAGCGGGTGACAATCGGTGATCGCTCTTATTATTGTGACTCCCGGCAGCTACTGGTGACGTCAATAAATATTCCCACTATCACTCAAGTGTGTACCGCATCTCAAGATGCTCCTTTTTTGTGCCTTATGTTGCAGCTGGATATTCAGGAAGTGTCGAAATTGATGGTTGAAGATAAGGTAATGATAAAACCTCGAATACAAGATCCATGTGCTCTGGTTTTAACTCCCGTTACACATTCTCTTCTGAGCTGCATTAACCGGTTATTGGATTTATTGGATACACCGGAGGATATTCCCGTCCTCTCTCCTTTACTCCAAACAGAAATCATTTATCGTTTACTGAAAAGTAATTTGGGGGGATATTTACAACAAATGGCTTCTCAAGAAAGTCCAAGCCACCAAATCCATCACACCATCCATTGGTTGAAAAAACACTTTACCGAACCGGTTAAAGTTGAGCAACTTGCTCAAATTGCCAAGATGAGCCTTTCTTCTTTTCACCAACATTTTAAAGCTGTTACGTCGATGAGCCCGTTACAATATCAGAAATGGCTGCGTTTACATGAAGCGAGGCGAGTGTTGCTGACACAGCATGACACCATGTCCAGCGTAGCGTTTCAGGTCGGTTATGAAAGTACTTCACAGTTTAATCGTGAATATAGCCGTCTTTTTGGTGAACCTCCCTGCCGCGACATGAAAAGGCTGCGGATTGTTTCAGAACAATACTCAAAACAATAACTCAAAACGATTCCCCAAAAGGCGTCTAAAACAATAAATAGGTGCCTTTGGAGAATTAGGCAATGATTAAAAATGAATAGGCACCTCTTAAATCAAAAATAACCTTAATATATCTCTCAATTTATTAAAAAAATAAAGCAGAGGATCATTATGTCACGGATTTTAATCATCAATTCAGCAAAAGATTTTGACCAATCAAAAGGAACATTAAATAACACCCTTACAGAAGTTATCAGGGATCATCTGACCGGCTTAAATCATGAAGTTCAAATCACTCATGTTGATAACGGTTATGGCATTCAAGAGGAAATCGATAAATTGCTCTGGGCAGATAGCATTATTTATCAAATGCCAGTGTGGTGGATGGGAGCGCCTTGGATCTTAAAAAAATATTTCGATGACATTTTAAATCTAGGACAAGGGAAATTATTTAAAAATGATGGAAGAGCCCGCCATGACCCCAGCAAAAAATACGGTTCTGGCGGCCTATTGCACGATAAGACGTATATGCTATCCCTGACTTGGAATGCGCCACTTGAAGCATTTGAAGATCCCAATCAATTTTTTGAAGGAAAAGGCGCTGATGGTCTCTTTTTTCCTTTCCATAAAATCAGTGAATTTTTGGGTATGTCGCCCTTGCCGACATTTAATTGTTATGATGTGGTAAAGGCACCTGATATTGAATCGGATATTAATAAATTAAAAATACATCTATCCAGTGTGTTCTGACCGTTGATTTATCGCCCTATTTTTAAAACCAACGATTAAAAAGAAATGAAGAATCCACGGGATATTGCGTGGACTCTTCATTTCTCTGATGTCATTTAAATATATTACGCGCTGAAAACAGAATGAAAAATGATAACTTCTTTAGAACTCATCCAAAAACGCTAACAAAATAGGATTAAATATTTCAGGTATTTCCCAGAAAGGGGCATGATCAGCGTCTACCAAATTAAATACTTTACCTTTCCAGAGATTTCGATAATTCAAGCCATTAATGTAGTTAATATTAATGAAGGGATCACCCGCGCCATTAACAATGGCTAACGGGGTTTCACTGGTTTCCGCCAATCGTTTCTGATCGGTTGCCTGAGAAGAAAGGAAAGACTCAAATAAATATTTTCGTGCCAATCCATCTGTTCTTGCTACCGCTTCAAAAATAAAAGGTTCATGCGGTGAATTGATGCCCGCTGTTTCATTGGCAAAATTTTTAATATCCTCCTCAGTAAATTCGGCTTTGCCGGCAAGCCCCATATGCTCACTAGGCCGGAAACCAAGGGCTACATTATCGGCTCCTGCTGATACTGGAGGCGTGCCACAAATCATTAAGCCAATCATTTTTGAGGTCAGGGCCAACATCTCCAGCCCGATATGTCCTCCCAGTGACCAGCCAAAAACAACCCATCGATTGATGCCTATTTTTTCTAACACTTCAATGACAGTATGTGCATAACTCGGCATTGAATATGCCAGTTGGGGCTCGCTGGCATTTGATGATGCGCCATGTCCGGGTAAATCCAGGGCCAAAACCCGATATTTACCTTTCAGGTAATCAATTTGATAACGAAAAATCTCCTTACAACTTGAATTACCGTGTATCAACAGGACAGGTAAACCATTACCGCCGGTATCCAGTACCGAAATATCCGCATAGCGGGTTTGAATATTGTAGGTTTGAATATCATTATGTGTAGTCGCCATGATTCAATCTCCTAATTTAATAAATAAAATCAATTCATTACAAGCCTACGGCATTAAACCAACACAAATAACAGAGGCTATTGCCGAATTGATATCTTCATATGTTGATATGAAATGACGATTTATTAAACGATTATTTTGTGCTTTATTAATTAAAACCCCATCAAATACTGTATGTTTTTTGTTTATTTTTTGATGACATCCAAATACTTATCACAAATTTACAAGATTAAACTCTGATGACCACCCGAAATGTTGTATACAGGTTAGTACAATTATTAAAAATTTGTTACACAACTTCCGGTAATCATGTTATGACAACAAAGATAACAACAAAGAAAGTAAAACTGCTGCTGGCAATACTTGCCATCATTATTCTGGTCGTCATGGCCCTGGCAGGAAAAATAGAAAATACCAATAAACGCTTCCTTTCTGTCGCTACCGCCTCAACTGGAGGCACTTATTATCCGATGGGGGTTGGGCTCGCCAATATATGGAGCAACCACCTGAAACAAGAAAATATTCAGGTTACAGGGCAATCTTCAGCGGGATCGATTGAAAATATTGATCTACTCCAAAAAAATGAAGCACAGCTCGCTATTTTGCAGAGTTTAATCGCCGTTGAAGCCTATCAAGGTGTCCGTAACTTTGAAAATCGCCCTTATCACGATTTACGCTCGATTTCCGTTCTTTGGCCCAACGTTGAGCACTTTGTTCTATTAAATGAAAAAATAAAAGATGGGACATTAAATGATATTGCCAATACCCGTTTTTCCGTAGGGCCGCAAGCCAGTGGTACAGAGCAATCCACATTGATAATTCTGAAAGGGGTCAACCTTGGCAAGCAAAATATCCAACCAGAATACCTTGGTTATGGTGATACCGTCTCTGCCATGCGGGACGGCCGACTTGATGGCGGCGCCCTTCCGGCAGGCGTTCCGGCTTCGGCAGTCACAGATATGTATGCCAGTGGCGTCTCTGCCCGGATCTTAACCGTTACAGATGAACAACTGAATGACATTAACGCCATCGCCAATTCATGGTTCCGGTTTATCATCAAACCAGAAACTTATCCCCGTCAAGAACAGCCCATCCAAACCATCGCTCAACCCAACATTCTCATGACGACACGTGAAATAGATGAAAAAACAATTTATGAGCTAACAAAAGTGATGTTTGAAAATCAAAAGGAAGTTCATCAAATTCACAGTTCAGCTAAATACATATTGCCCGAAAACGCCCTCAAAGGCGTCTCCGTACCACTGCATTTGGGGGCATATCGGTACTACCGCGAAATTGGTCTGGATATCCCTGATTACCTTACGCCACCTGAACTTAAAACTGCTCAATAATTTTATGGAGTCACCATGAACACTGACAATGTAATATCATCTTCTATTGAGCAAGATAAAGAGGCCGGTTCAGGCAACCGCCATCTGCACGGTTTTTACCTCACTCTGGCAACCCTGCTCGCCGTTGCCATTTCCTTGTATGCCGTCTATGCCAATGTGTTGTCCAATACGCAAGAGTTCTACCGCAATGCAACGTTTCTCGGCGGTATTCTGGTTCTGGGCTTTATCCTGTTCCCGATATCCAAACGCTATTCAACACCGGCATTCAATCATTGGGATTATCTTTTTATTCTGCTTACCTTGATAAGCTACGGATATTTTTATTTCACTTACACTGACTTGCATGTTGTACGCAACAGTATCCCCGATACCACCGATTACATTATGTCAATCATCGGCATTGGGGTTTTATTTGAGTCAGCAAGGCGAACAACGGGTTATTTCATCCCTTGTTTATCGATTTTTGCCATTATTTATGCTCTGTTCGGCCAATATTTCATGGGTATTTTTGGGCATGCGGGTTTTTCACTTGAACGCCTGCTTTTCCGCCTATTCATGACCAGTGAAGGGATTTTTGGCATTACCCTGTCTACGGCATCCACAGCGATTGTTGTCTTTATTTTGTTTGGCTCGTTTTTAAGTGTGAGTGGCGCAACGGCATTATTCAACGATCTTGCCATCGCGATAGCCGGACGCCGCCGCGGCGGGCCTGCACAAGTTGCCGTCATTTCTTCTGCCCTGACAGGGTCGCTCAGCGGCAGTGCAGTCGCTAATGTTGCCACAACCGGCACTTTCACTATTCCCTTGATGAAAAATATTGGTTTGTCTCCCCGTTTTGCAGGCGCAGTAGAAGCAGCAGCTTCAACCGGAGGCATGATCATGCCTCCCATAATGGGCGCGGCTGCATTTATCATGGCGGGTTTTTTAGGAGTTTCCTATACCACAATTGTCATTGCTGCCATTATTCCGGCACTTCTCTATTATGCAGCACTGATTATTTCCATTGATTTAGAAGCAAAAAAACAAGGGTTAAAAGGCATCAGCAGGGAGAATATCCCTCAGGTCAAAGCCGTATTAAAAGCTCGTGGATTGCTATTATTGCCGTTATTTATCGTTATCGGGACACTATTGCTGGGAAAAACACCGATTTATGCCGGCGCACTCGGCATTATTTCGATTATTATTTCGAGCTGGATCACGCCAGATAGTTCTGTTCGCATGACCCCAAAGAAAATTCTGGATGCTTTGAATGAGGCAGCCCGAGGTTCGATTCAAGTCACCATTGCCTGTGCCACTATCGGCGTCATTATCTGCGTTGTTACCATGACTGGCATTGGTTCCACCTTGGCCTTCAATATCGTCTCTCTCACTGACAATACGCTGTGGATGATCCTCCTTGTTGTCATGATAGTCTGCATCGTTCTCAGTATGGGATTGCCTTCCACTGCGCTTTATATCGTTGTTGCGGTGACAGTGTCACCCATATTAATCAAGGCGGGAGTTTTACCTCTGGCCGCACATTTCTTTGTCTTTTGGTTTGGTGCCCTTTCCAATATTACCCCGCCTGTCGCACTGGCCAGTTACACGGCTGCCAGCATTGCCCGCGCGGATCCCATGCAAACTTCATGGAGCGCAGTACGCTTGGCTTTACCGGGTTTTATCATTCCATTTATTTTGGTATACAACCCTGCATTATTGATGCAAGGCAATGAATTAAATACCCTGTCCATCTGTTATATGATCCTGACAGCCTTAATTGGTATTTATTCTCTCTCCATTGCTACCGCCAATTTCTGGCTAAATAAAACACATTGGCTAGAAAGAATTCTATTCGCGGGCGCCGCTATCCTTTTAATCAAACCGGGCTTGCTGACCGACTTTATGGGAGGCGGATTAATTATCGCCGCTGGTGCTATGCATTTCCTGCGTTATAAATTGGGCCGATTAGGAAATAAGAACCGTGAGGAGCACGCTAAAAATGCATGATGTCATCATCGTAGGTGCAGGATTAGTTGGGCTTGGCACAGCTAATGCCCTGCAAGAACAATATCCACACTTGCGCTTGCTAATATTGGATAAAGAAAATAGCGTGGCTGCCCACCAAAGCGGCCATAACAGCAATGTCGTTCACTCCGGTATTTATTATTCTCCCGGCAGTTTAAAAGCACGGCTGGCAAAACAGGGAAATCGGACAATATATGATTTCTGCCAGCAGCACGGTTTATATTACGACCGTTGTGGCAAAGTAATAGTTGCCACACAACTCAATGAATTGCCATTGCTGGAAAATATCTATCAGCGAGGGCTGCAAAATGGTCTTGAAATTCACCGTTTATCCCAAGATCAATTGAAAGAACGGGAACCTTATGTCAACGGTCTGGAAGCGATACTGGTGCCCGATGCCGGCATTGTTAATTATCCGGAAATTGCGGCAAAGCTGGCTGAAATCATTCAATCCAGAGGTGGAGATATTCACTATCAACAACAAGTTCAATATATTCATGAACACAGCCAATATGTTGAAGTACGCACTCAACAAGCCAGTTATCAAGCAAAATGGCTGGTGAATTGTGCCGGCTTGCACAGTGATAGAATTGCCAAATTGGCAGGCTACGAAACCGGAATGAAGATCGTTCCTTTCCGCGGTGAATATTATGTGCTTGATAATAGTAAAAACTATTTGGTCAATCACTTAATTTATCCCGTCCCCAATCCTGATTTTCCTTTCCTCGGCGTCCATTTTACGCGAATGCACAACGGTAAGCGGGATGTTGGCCCGAATGCAGTATTGGCATTTAAGCGTGAAGGGTATCGCAAGACAGATTTCAATCCGTTGGATTTAATCGACGTATTGACATACAAAGGGTTTTGGAAAATCGCCAGCCGCTATTTTTGCGAAGGCATGGCAGAAATGCGCCGCTCCTTCTCGCGTCAACTTTTTACTGACAATGCCCGTCAACTTATTCCGGCCTTGCAACCGGATGATATTACTCCCGGGCCAGCGGGTGTTCGTGCTCAGGCGCTTACTGCTGATGGCAAGCTGGTCGATGATTTTCACTTTATAAAAGGCCGCCGTTCATTACATGTCTGTAATGCACCCTCACCTGCGGCGACAGCTTCAATGGAGATTGGCAGGGAAATTGTAAACTTGCATTTGCAAAACGTCATCGACTGATATCCAGAAAAAAACCGGAGCACAAAAATATGCTCCGGTTTATATATTCCATTATTTACTGTTATAAATGAAAACAAGTAGTGTTATTCGTCGAGTACCCATTTTTCATCTGTAAACCAACCGTGCCCTCCTATTATTGTCGAAACATGTTTGGCATTATATGGATATGGATATCGGCTATTACTGAGATATGAGTATTGTTCATTACAATAATCAATTTCTATACTTAACCGAAACCCTCTGTCATCAATCGGCCATTGATTAAATCCTTCAGTCCTCATTACAAATAGATAACTATTAACCTCAGGAAACGGTTGTTTAGTATCTTTTCTAACGGAAAATCCCCCTCCCCCAGAATTAGTAGTAGTTGTCCCATTAACCCTGCTCTCTGGCTTTATATAAATGTCCAAGGGAGAAAGTAACTCTTGATTATTACCAAATTTAATTTCGAAGTGTTCTAGCCGCACCTCAGCTCCCTTACTCGCCCTAATGTGATGTGATAAATAAAAATTGTCTTGCTTGTATTTAACTTTTAGAAAAGACTCCACACTTAAACTTTTCCAAATCTCATGGGGTCTAAGATTTTTAATATGGAAAGAACTCGTTTTTTTCTGAGTTACAGCTGGGCCGTTGCCTTTTACTGTAACTCTAATAAATGCTTTCTTACCCCAATAATCCTTTTTTGGATGAAAATAAGTAATTTTTGACTCAAATGAACGAAATTGATCAATGCCATAATGTTTTTTATCAAGTACATTACCACCTTCTTCGACCAACTCTACATCTACACTAATAGCTTTTTCATAGATATTATTATGTTTTTCCAATGCCCATTGGACTTTAATATTGTCATCTTTAAATACCGGGGTCCAATTATTGGTATTAATGGTTCCTTTTCCTTTACTCACGATAAGGGCCTGTAAGGAAAAAAAATCAGGAACGCCATATATAATGACTTCATAGCTCCCTTCACTATCCTCATAATAATCATTTCCAGAAATATATTGAGTAATGGTCGTCTTACCTGTAGAGCCTATGAGCCAAGTATTACCAGTGATACTTATAACAGAAGTATCACTGCTTTTTGTTTCAAGCCTGACATCCTGAGGAATCGGCAAAGATGGATTC
Source organism: Xenorhabdus santafensis (assembly GCF_033949405.1). Lineage (NCBI taxonomy): Bacteria > Pseudomonadati > Pseudomonadota > Gammaproteobacteria > Enterobacterales > Morganellaceae > Xenorhabdus > Xenorhabdus santafensis. The sequence goes on from NZ_VCDN01000123.1 coordinate 10,463, forward strand.
TGTTGCAATAACTTATAATTCTTATTATCAATAGAGCCCTCAATAGACTTTTTATTAAATTCAATTTTAACTTTCCCTTTTTTCAATTGATAACTGACAGTGGCAGTGGATTCTTTAAACTGTCTAGTATTTGATGTCTTGATCGTTATCG
>NZ_VCDN01000124.1:0-10839 GCF_033949405.1 Xenorhabdus santafensis
TGGTATCGCCCACCACTTCATCTAAATCTCTCTTTATATTCCCTTCCCGTAACTTCTTAAGTTAATCTGACTGTTTTTAAATCAATCATTCGAAATAATTATCAAACAATAAATTGCTTTTCTTATGGCTTCGTTATCGGGAGATGTACTCGAATATTCAATTATCCAGATCAAGAATAAGAAACTGGATAATTGAAAAGTATTATCTATGTATTTTGGCACGATCTATTTGCCGCGAGATCTATTTTGACACCATCGCCACGAGTGCATCATAAACGGGCAACAGGCGAGTGAAACCATCTCTATCAAGAAAATGCCCGCCATTATCAATTGTGATAATTTCTGTTTGCAACGCATGGGCCAAATCATAGGAAGATTGCGGGGAAACAATTTCATCATTGGCTGAGATGATAGAAACACGATTTTCTGTCAAACCACGCAAATAAATATAATCCAACGGCTCATTAGTGAAGAAAGCATCTAATTCTGGCAATGTTTCTTGTGCCGAGCCACATCCTGCAACCCAAATATATCCGCCAATACGCAGAGCTTCCGTGCGGATTGCCTCCAAATGCCGCAATGTTGTGATACAGCCAAGGCTATGACCAATAATAATTGTGTTTTCATCGATATCGGAAGCTATATCCATGAATGTCTTAGCCCAAGCGTCAGGATTGGGAGCGGATGATTCAGGCAGTTCTGGTATTTTTACCTCTGCACCTTGTTCGGTAAGAACTTCTTTTAACCAAGGAAACCAATGTGAGGCAGGAGAAGCAGTATAGCCGTGAATAACAATTACTTTTTTACCAGAAAACAATCCATCGTTACTTATCGTTTCTAATCTCATTGACTCTGTCCTATTTAATCACTCATTCATTTAAAAGGTAAAGATTATTTATTGTTCAATCATCTGAAATGCAATAAGCCAATGAAAACATAGATAACTACCTGTCGACAATACTTCACCTTAACTAAATATATGTAGTTTTCTGCAAGATGGCACAATATGAATAAAACTAATGATTCTCACTAGCAGAAAAAACCTTTTCTGATGTAAATATATACGTTATTTCTCTAAAATAGAGAGCATTCCTTATGATAAATAAGGTTATGCTCTCTCATGTTAGGTTTTCCTGCTTATTTAGTCTTTAATCCGTAACTCTTGAATTTTTCTAAAACTCGTTGCATCTCTGTTTGAGAAAGAACAGGCACTTTTTCCATGACTGGAAGCACCTTTAAATAAAGTTGCGCCAAAATTTCAATCTCATTGGCCAGCCACAGTGCTTTTTCCAGATTGGCTTCCATGGCAATCATGCCATGATGCTGCATCAAGAGCGCTTTGCTGTGCTTGATCCCTGTTTTTACACTATCAGCCAGTTCAGAAGTGCCGAAAGTAGCATAAGGAATGCAGGGAACGTGATCGGTACCCGTCACGGCAATCATATAGTGGATGGCAGGAATTGCATGATTAAGAATTGAAACGGCTGTTGCGTTAACGGCATGATTGTGGACAACAGCATTGAGTTCAGGGCGGGCTTGATAGCAAGACAGATGGAAATGCCATTCGCTTGAAGGCACTTTGCCAGCGTCATACTCTCCTTTATCACTCACATGCACAATCTGCCCAGATGTCAGCTTGTCATAAGGAACCCCGCTGGGCGTAATCAAAAAACCATCCTGATAACGGGCACTTATATTACCGGAAGTTCCCTGATTCAATCCAAGTGCATTCATTTTGAGACAAGTATCAATAATCTCTTGAGCGATTTGCTCTCTATTCATGATTGTCACCTTGCATGGCAATTACGATTGTTGTTTGCACAAATCAGGAAAAAGCATTTGCAGCCCCTCTGCACTGGCTTCACAAACTCCGCGTTCTGTAATCAATCCGCTAATAAACTCAGCAGGTGTAACATCAAAGGCATAATTTCCGCAGGCTGTTCTTTGGGGCGCGGTATTGACCCAACTTCGGATACCTTCAGGATTGATCCCATATACATGGGATTGTTCTTCCTCTGCACGCTCCTCGATAGGAATTTCTTTCACGCCATCCCAAACAGTAAAATCCAGTGTTGGTGAAGGCAGGGCAACATAAAAAGGCACCTGATTGGCCTTAGCCGCCAATGCCTTGAGATAAGTGCCGATTTTATTGCACACATCACCTCTGGCGGTGGTGCGATCTGTGCCGACAATACAGAGATCGACTTTGCCGTGCTGCATCAAATGGCCACCCGCATTATCAGCAATTAAAGTATGTGGTACACCGTGTGAACCTAATTCGAAAGCCGTCAATCCTCCCTGATTGCGTGGACGAGTTTCATCAACCCAGACATGAACATTGATCCCGGCATCATGTGCCATATAAATCGGGGCCAGCGCAGTTCCCCAATCGACAGTTGCAAGCCAGCCTGCATTGCAATGAGTCAAAATATTGACAGGTTCTCCTGCGGGTTTTTTTGTTGCCACCTGTTGTATGATGTTTAAACCATGTTCACCTATTCTGCGGCACAACTCGACATCTTCATCTGCGATTTCACTGGCGATACGATAAGCGATAGCTTCACGCAATGAATATTCGGTATTTTCCAATGCCCGGTATGATCTATCCAGTGCCCATTTAAGATTAATGGCGGTAGGCCGAGTTTTAATCAAAGTAGCGTAAGCGTGCTGTAGATTTTCATCATTATTGTCCTGACGCATAGCCAAAGCCATTCCATATGCGGCAACCGCCCCAATCAAGGGCGCTCCCCGAACCCACATTTCTTTGATGGCAGTAGCGACATTTTGCATTGTCCGCAGTTGAATAATCTGTACTTCGAAAGGAAGTCTGGTCTGATCGAAAATTTCGATGGTATGACCATCATCAGCCAGCCAAACAGAACGGTAATGGATACCATTAATTTTCATTTCAGCCTCTTAACATTGTGCGATATAGCGTTTAATCAGAGAAAAATTAGGGTAATTTTCTCGATTAACGATCAATTCCCGCGCTAACTTCAATGCACTTTTCTGGCAAGCTGCGCGCTGATTTTGGTCTTCAATTTGTTGGAAATCAGCAACACCGGCAAAACCAATAATGCGTCGATTGATTTCAAATCCGGCATAAGCGAGAGTATCCTGAAACAAGGTGGACAAAAATTCATCCTGTGCTGCTTTCAGAAACGATGAATCGAACACGCCTTGTTGATAAAGCTCAGTTGGGTAGGCATCACCGCTCTCTTTTTCATTCCACAATTGGCGGAATTCACGCTCAAAGACCGACCATGTTGTTTCGATTTGTTCCAAAAGCCATGTCTGATAGTCAGTGCATTGCGTACTATTTTCCCGTAAAGCAGGTTGGGCAAAATAGGCCATTAACAAATTACCGATGTAATTACCAATATCAAATGCCATTGGCCCCATAAAGCTGAATTCAGGATCAATTACTTTTACGGAACTTGATGCCACCATAATGGAGCCGGAATGGAGATCGCCGTGCAGTAACGATTGTGCATGTGTCATAAATTGATATTTATACTGCATGGCTGTTTGAATTAACGCTCTGTCTTGCCAAATGGCGCAGACTTCATCGTCAAGTTGGGGAGAGGTCCAGTTATTCCTTTCCGCATTAAAATAGGGCTCAGTGAAAATAAGATCTTCGGTAATTTTGCAAAGTTCATGGTTATTGGCGAAAAGAGCGAGGAGCTCTTTTTTCTCCTTGCCACTCATTCCAATATCGGAGGTATGAAATAACGTTTTGGCTAGAAAAACCCCAATATTTTCGGCAAGACCAGGGATCTTTTTTCCGGCAATTAACTGTTTGCGCAGGATTATATGATCAGATAAATACTCCATGGCAAAAAGCGAGATATCTTCATCATAAAAATAGACATCCGGAACATACTCTCCGGCGATTTTATTCTCTTCAAGCAAGGCATTATATTCAAAATATGAACGGGTAAGAGAAAGTGGCCAAGATTCACCTGCGGCCCTCACATAGGGCAGAGCTTGCTTGACGACAATTGTTTTTTCCTTTCCTGAAACAATAAACACCAAATTGAGGTTTCCATCACCCACCTCCTGTACTTGCCAGCTTTCAGGCAAGCCTCCAAGTGAAATAGTTTCCGGTAATTTTTTAGCAAGGTAGTGTGGCAAAGATTGGCAATTTTGTGGGGTATAGTCTGTAGGGATATGAGCAGACATTCTTTTTCATCCTGATAATTTCATGAAAGAGTTCATAAATTGCACAGCGATAACTTATTCTGCTGTAATAATTTTTTACAATTGTTAACTATAGATACACAAAAGTTAATATTCTGTGATGAAACTAACGAATTTCCACTGAATGAATTATCAGTTATGTCTGGGGTTTTGGCAGGGGAGGCAGGCCGTGAGCTGCTCTGGCACGATCACAATTCTCATTATACTCGTTGGCTTCCCAGGCTTGGGAAAAGTCTCTGCAAGGTGAGGGCCTGTTATGGTAGATAGAACAAGAAACAGAGTTACCGATTTCACCACATAAATTTATGCAACGCGGGCGTGGCTCATTTGTGCCTTTCATACACCGCATAAAATCATTTAATTTTTCAGTCATGGAGACAGGAACTGTACCACCGCCATCTTCAGCTTCTGCCCAATAAAATGAAACACGAAAGTATGCACAACAAGCGCCACAGCTTATACAAGGATTATCTAATAATTCAGATTGAGAATTTAATGTTTGACTCATACCAGATTTCGCTATCTGATGTTTAAGACCCGCATTCAGGTAAAATACCTTATCCTCAAGAGATTAGTTTTCCATGGAACATAGATCTCTTTGAATGGAGATTATGTTGCTAAAGTTCATGCTTATTCAAGAAATATTTTTCTATTCACTATTAATAAAAATTCATATATTGCCAAATAGATCACATATTTTTTAATAAATATCATTTTTGGGTAACCCCCCCTTCTCCGAAAGGGAGCTTTTACCTCATTTAATCAATGTTGCTTTTTTCAAGTAAAGAAAAAATAGACTCACATACTTTATCTAAATCAATATTATTGACATTTTCAGGGTCGTATAAAGTAATACAGTTATCCTTATCGGCTAAAGGTGCCCAGTTTTCAGGTTTTGTTATGCCATAAAGTGCGACAAGTTTTTTTTGCAATGCGGCCGCTAAATGGCATATCCCGCCATCACCAACAACAATCAATGTCGTATCATTCAATAAAGTTAAAAATTCGCCTAAAGAAGAAGATATAACAACCTTACAATTATTCCCTATGCGTGATTTTAAATCTTCAGCTAAAAGAATGTCCTTATTGAGTGATGAAATAATAAACTCTGCATTTGGATAACGGGCACGGGTTTTCTGTGCTATTAAATTCAATTTTTCATTATTTATCAGGCTGTTTTTTCTATTATTAGAAACAGAAAATAAAATGGTAGGAAAATTAATGCTATTATTGGTCTTATTAAGAGTAATATATGGGAAAAAAGATGGTGATAACTCTGTTTCGGCAGGTGAAAATATACGTAATACTTTTAATGCCTGATGATGGCCATTAACTTGCTCTTTACTTACTGGGTGGTTAATTAATTTAGAATGCCATTGATTATCTGAAACAACAGCGTAACGTTTTTTAGCTCCCAATAACCATAAAAATAAATTATTTAGTTTCATTGGAGTTGGTTTAGCTGAAATAGCCATATCAAATTTTTCTTGGCGAAATTTTAGTGCAGTTTTTAAAGTAGATAAATATTTATTCCCTTTGGGAATGATATTTATTTTTATGTCAGGGGTTAAATGATGGGCAAGTTCAATATTATCAGGATTAATAAATAAATTAATTTCAGCGTCCGGATATTCTTTTTGTAAAAATTTTATTAATGGTTGAGTGCAAACAAGATCACCAAGCCCATTTCGGCGCAATATAGCTATTTTCATATTAAGTTACTTGAAATAAAACAATTTTTATAGTTTATGATGTTGAAACTATAACTAAAAACAGGCTGTAATAACATGATATTTTTATTATTTGATGGAAAAATGTCATACTTTTTGTTTCCTTAAGTTATTAATAAGTAATATTTTTTAATAAATTCAAGTGGTTATCTTTGCAAAAGGTATTTATTTTGGATATGGTGCATCAGGGTTGCATAAATTACTGACAAATTGATATCAATGCTATTGATTTATAATAGATATCTTGTCTGGAATGGATAAATGTATCCAGTTGCAAGCAATGACAATGAGTGCAGGTTTGCTGCAAGTATGCAGTTATTTAAAAAATGGTTTTACAATCGTGAAACTACTGCTATTGTGTTAAGAATCATAACTACTTCAACATCAACATGCTTACAAAAAGACGTAAGAGGTTAAAGATGAGTATATGGTCAAAGTTACTGAATAGTAAAATTGTCGGTTACATTGTAGGTGTGGTTTGTGCTTTTTTGTTTGGTATCAATCATGAAGTGACTGAAGAAAAAGCAAAAAAGTTAGCTGAATAGAATGAATTTGCTTTGTAAAGAAGCCTCGTACTCACGGGGCTTTTTGCTTTCTAAGGCCCTTGCATCAGAGGGAATAACATTATTTTTTCTTTTCGTCTTTGCTTAACTTTGCGCCAAAAGCGATTAAGCCAACGGCCAGCAAGGTTTCGACCACGTTATAGATGACTGCATGAGGTTGATCAATCCATCGTATGCCCGCGATAACCAGTAACATTCCTCCGGTAAAGATAAATCTAAACGATTTTTTCTTAAATGGGTTTTGAGCATCCTGAGACATAAATGTCCTTATTCAACAAATGTGGTATTTGGCTTAAGTGTCACACATTTGGTTGTTGTGAACAACTAAATATCTGTAGCATTCTCTATGTTAGCGCAGGGCAGTCCGGCTGAATTAAATCAGCCAACTATACAAAGGTCGCCTGTGCGGCCTTTTCTGTATTTGCCACCGCAATCACTCTCATTACATCCGTATACATGCATTGCGGCTGGCATTCCTAATTAATTGAAACTCATTCGATATCGGAATTCCCATAACGACATCTCACTAATCATTAACTCACAGGGACGGCTCTCTCACCCCACGGACGCCCATTGTTCTGATGGGGTGGAATATGAAAATGAAAGAAAACCCTGATTTGTGGGCCGACCTTATAAGTGGCCTGAAACATTCGTGGCCGCAGATATCCGGTTCTATTTTGGCAATCTTGATTTGTTATAGTCGCCTGATTTATGACGGCGTGGAACGCAAGAACCGCTGGGTCGAAGCCTTACTGTGCGGTGCCCTGTCATGGAGTGTATCCAGTGGCTTGGAGATGTTTGGTATTCCGGGCAGTTTTGCCCCGGCTATCGGCGGTGCTATCTGTTTTATTGGTGTTGAGAAGATACGCGGCTTCGCTATTCGGGCTATCAACAAACGTTTGGGGGATAAGCATGAGCAGAGGTATGCGCAATAACAACCCCGGCAACATTGACCATAATCCGGCTAATAAGTGGCAAGGTCAATTGCCGCATGATGAAAAGATAGAAAAGCGGTTCTGCCGGTTTGAAACGGCTGAATATGGCATTCGGGCGCTGATGAAGTTGTTAATCAATTACCACAAGAACGGCAAGCAACCCTATTCTGAGGCGACGTTTGAAAAAGCGTTTGAGATGCTATGAAGTGGTTATTGTACGCATTTATTGTCATCTTTGTGTCTCTGCTGAATGCCTCCGGTGTAGAGGAAGAGGGCTATAACGCTGATGAGGCGTACACGGCGATATCTCTTCCCCCGAAGAACAACAACGGGCTTGAACTTATCTACATTGATAACCGGGTGGAAAAGGACGGCAACATCACGATTGAGACGTACCATCGTCAGCACAGTCATTTGCCGAAACGCTTTCAGAACTGGCGGATAAAAGCCATCGTGGACGGTGAAAAGGTCTATTATGCGGATGGTGAACCCTGTGATATTCCCGAAGGATGTCGCTTGGATGTCCGTGTGCAGATGCCAGAGGATTCGGTGTGGAATGTGGGGCAAGAGGCGCAAGATTCGAGTTAGTAGTAGAGGCGCTTACATTAATTCAACTTGTTTTAATTCACAAGGCAAATACAACAGTGTAAATAAACGCCAATTAATTATAAATGATTAGCAATTGTAATAAAGCTCATACAAACCGCATCGATATTAATAAAAGAGAAATGAAAATAAAATAGTGTCATTCGATTAAATGCTATTTCGAATAATAATTAAATCTCGTTTTATGGGATTTTAAACATAAACAATATAGAGTTAATTTAATTAAGGGATGTTATGTATAACAAAAATTTTGATTATTTGAAGTTATTAGAACTTGATGTTTGTACTATGTGCGGGGAAAAGGACTGTCCGTGGAAGAAAGGACATAGCTTTATGGAAAAACGAATGAATGAACTAGTGGATGCTTATTTTCGCGGAGATATGGGGAAAGTAAAAAAATTATATATTCAGCGGTTTAGTCAGATGCGAGGCACTTTCCTTTCTACCCTTTCTCCCGCGGTAGAGGCAAATGATAGCATGAGTTCTATTGGATTGTTTAATCATTATAGAGGAAACTCAGGCACAGGAATAACCTTGGGCAGAATAGGTGTGCAAGACAAAATTAGCAATTTGGTAAAAACACCGGGAGCGTTTAAAAAAGAAAGTGGGTCTAGTATTCACTCTCGTTTTATTTCACAAATTAAAAATGGTGAGCGAGTTGATTTTAAAAATCATTATGCTATTGGTTCTGAGTCCAGACATATGAATGATCCATTATGGGCGATAGGTGGTGCGACTATCAGTGGTGAGTTAACTGATATTAAAGTACAGCCCAACGGAAGTGGATATAATTTATCTGGTGTAATAAATTATAACCTTTATGATAATTTTACAGATCCCTATGATATGAAGGATATCATTGGGAGAGAGTGGAATCCAAACGGAACTCCATTTGATATAACAGGGAAATGGCAAGAACCTGTAAACATTGAAGTGGATAAAAATGTATATGATAATAAAATCAAACCACTAATTTATAAGCAATAGCAGTATAAATGTCGTGCAATTAATGCACGACATTATAAAAAAATTCAGAAAGATATAAAAAACAGTAAAGTAATACGGGGGAGGAAATTTCAACCAAAATAAAAACAATTGAAACTAATAGTGATGATACTATTGTTTTTTTTAATTTCCTATCTAAGATAAAAAAATAACTGACTATTGAAAATAACAAAAAGAAAACAACAAAATTAATTACCTTTAATAAAACGAAAATCATTTCTGTACTCTTTGTTGGATATGTTTTTTGTCATCATATATCTTTTTGATTAAAAATCATAGCTCCACCAATGGAGTAGGATACCATCACACAGATAGATGCGGAACTATCCCGTATGTAAAAGGGTAGGAATTCACCCTATAGCGATAGAAGTTTAACTAGGTTAAATGACTACCATTTTATTCCTGATATTTCATCAATATAATCAGCGAACCATTGCATCATCTGACGGCGATTATCAAGATATTGGGCGTGGTTGTATATTCCACGGATGCTATTACGATCAACATGTGCTAATTGACGTTCAATTAAGTCGTGGCTAAATCCATGTTCATTGAGGATGGTGCTGAATTGGTGCCGGAATCCATGCCCACTAGCAATTCCATCATAGCCAATTTGCCTTATTACCAACAGAACGGCATTTTCGCTAATTGATTTTTTCCTGTCATTTCTGCCAGCGAAAACAAAATCGGAAATATGAGAGGTTATTGGATGGAGAGCTTTGAGTAATTTAATCACCTGATCTGACATTGGTACTACATGCAATTTCCGGTTTTTCATTACCTCAGGAGCGATAGTGATCAGCTTGTTATCAAAATCGATATTGCTCCATATGAGACTACGCAGCTCTTTAGTGCGGAGCGCTGTATACTGCAAAACCTGAGTAGCTATTTTTGAGATAATGCTACCAGAATATGAAGATAATGCCTGATTAAAGGATGGTATTTGGTCTATTGTTAGGAATGGGTAGTGTTTCTTTTTATATCCAGTCATAGCATCAGCCAGATCTGGAGCGGGGTTATACTTCGCTCTTCCTGTTACTATCGCATACCTGAACACTTCTCCACACCTGCGCCGAGCCTTACTTGCTCTTTCCATCGCTCCGCGCTTTTCGAACTGGCGAATCACTTTGAGTAGAACCATCGGTTCTATCTCTTCCATTGTCATTTGACCAATCATTGGCAGAATATCGTTCCGGAACATACTCTGTAGTTCTTTCGCGTATTTATCAGCCCAGACAGCTTTTTTGAATTGATACCACTCGTGATAAATAGATGAGAACGTATCTAGAGTTTCATTTTTTTTCTGTTTTGGTGTTATAGGTATAAGGTTTCCACCATTAGCAAGGACAGACTTAGCCTCAGCATGCTTTAATCGAGCCGTAACCAGTGGAACTTCTGGGTAAGTACCAATAACATGAGTTTGCTCTTTCCCATCCTTACGGTATCTAAAGCGCCAAATTTTGCTCCCTGTTTTCGAAATAAAAAGAAATAACCCCCCTCCGTCAGCAAGGCGATAGGCTTTGTCTTTAGGTTTAGCTGACTCAATTTGCTTTATCGTTAACATGTGGGCATCCTAAGTGGGCATTTAAATTGATGCCCACAAATATGCCCACATTTTATTGGTGCAGTCAAGTTATGTAGGGTAACGCGGAGTAACACTAATTCTAGTTAAAATAAGGAGTTCTGGGTGGTGTGGTCATGAGAGGTAACGTGCAGTAACTTGATTCTGGCGCCCCCTGCAGGAATCGAACCTACAATTAGCCCTTAGGAGGGGCTCGTTATATCCATTTAACTAAGGGG
>NZ_VCDN01000126.1:0-4675 GCF_033949405.1 Xenorhabdus santafensis
TCCGTGGCCGTCAAGAATACCTTGTCCATCACGGCCGGGGAGGTGATTGAACTGACATGCGGCGCCAGCACCCTGCGCATGGACAGCAGCGGTAAAATTACGATCCAGGGCACGGAGTTCAAATTCGAGGCCAGCGGTCCGGTACAAATCACCGGCAAGGACATTGACCTGAACTAAGGAGCCTGAGATGGAATTTCGTAACCTGACCCCGTTTGCGGTGATGAACTATTCAATGCTCGATGTGGACGATGTCGAGCACCATGTGGCCGTCATGAAACTCGGCTATCAATTGCTGCCGGACAGTACCGGTCACTGCCTCGCGGAATTGTTGCCTGCGCCGCCCCTGTGTTTGCAGGATGAATTCCGCGGACAGATGAATGCCTCGCAAGTGTTGCAGGAAAGTGACCTTGCCCCGTTTAAGCCGCGCTGTGACATTATCGTCAACGGCACCGCCTATACGCCAGATAATCAACCCACGACAGCGTTTCCTGTCCGGTTGCAGGTTAAAAGTAAGCAGGGCGAGACCCTGCTCGACAAAACCCTGACCGTGACCGGCGAACGGGAATTTATCCGTGACACCAACGGCCACTGGCAACTGACCGACCCAAAACCCTTTACCACCCTGCCGATGGATTACCGCTACGCCTTTGGCGGGGAATGCAAAATTCAGGCAGACGACAAGGCGAGCGCGCACCTCAAGGAAAGTGATCGCCTGACCGCGGAACAACGTCAGCAACACCCGGACGGGGACAATGCGCCGCTGGCGCACGCCACCTGTGAAACTAACCCGCTGGGAAGGGGGTTTATCACGCCGTGGTACGCCGGGGCCAAACAACTTACCCGTTACCCGGCACCGCGTATCACCCAACCAGATGCGCCGTTCACCGCCCAGCATTTTACCGAACAACTCGCGGGCACCCTGCCGGCTGATATGCCAACCAGCCAACCGCAAGGCTTGGGCTTTATCGGCCGCCCGTGGCTGCCCCGCCGCCAGTTCGCCGGGACATACGATGACGACTGGCTCGCCCACCGTCACCCTTACCTGCCGAAAGACTTCGACTTCCGATATTGGAACGGGGCCCCGGCTGACCAGCAAATTGACTGGCCGGATACCGATATCTCACTGAGCCTGCAAGGCATGACGCCCAGCGGCCAGCTGCACGTTACCCTGCCGGGGCATCGCCCGTTTATTTTGCTGCGCATGGAAAACGGCATTTTGCTGCCGATTCCGATGCGTACGGACACGTTAATTATCGACAGCGAAGCCAGGACGTTGCATATGACTTGTCGACTGAGTTTCAAAGCCTCCCTGCCCGTACGCGTCGCAGAAACGCGATTTGAAATTAACCCGGATATCCCTTTGGTCAAATTAGCGTCACTGGAAGAGGAGAATTCACATGGCGGATAACTACATCGCCCGCACTGCAGGCGACTGGCTAATAGTCGGCATGCTGCCGGACGTGTGCAAAACCCCGATGGGGTCATCAACGCCCCCCATTCCCTATCCGGTCATCGCCAAACTGGCAGGCAGTGATGTACCGGAAAACACCGTGCGCGCCAATGGTAAGCCGGTAGTGGTATTTGCCCGCAGTTTTGTCCCTCAAACGCTCGGTGACCAACCCGGTGTCGCCAACGGAGTAAAAAGCGGCACCGTGGGGGCGAAGTGCCACCCGAAAGCGCATACCAACACCGTCCGGGCCGGCAACAAGCTGGTGCTGCGCCACGGGGATGAATTCTGGATGAACGGGGCATAAGGAAAACAACCATGACAGAAAACAGCAGGAGCAGTACCGACAGCAAAGCGGCAATCAAGGCGGAAGAACCGGCCAATCCAGAGAATATTGTCCCCCCTAAACCGAATTCCCCGTTACCACAAAAGGCTCGGGATGACAGCCCGACCGGGGAAGGCAATACGGTAGGTAAAATTATCGGACAAGCACCACAGGCCGCCAGTCCTCCCCATGAGGCCAATGCAGTCATACTGCCCGAAACCCAAGATGAAAAAGGACTTTGGACACAGTTAAGGGATTACTTTGATACGGCAATGGCGCATTCTACGGCTGCGGATGCAGAAGAGCGCGCTGCCTTATTGGAAATGACGGGACAAAAAGAGGCGGCTGAAAACTTACGCAATGTGGCAGAGAACAGTCGTCAAAATGTCGATAAATTTCGCGCATCTGATATGGCCATCGGCGCGGCGAAACGTGTTTACAATATAGGGGTCGATACGGCGGAAGCCGTGACGAAACTTCAGGGAAATGCCAGTGCGTTGAACGCTCAAGCCCGCGCCGCCGAGCTGGAAGCGTTAGGATTGAATAGAGCGGCCGAAGGCTTACACAACACAGGGACAACCCTTGCCAAAAACACGGAAGAATTCAATCTAAATTCGGCACGAAAGAGCTATGATAATCCGATGCAGAAAGGCGGGGCAGATGTCGTAGATACAGCCACCTTTGTTTCTTTAGCCGGTGAAATCCCTGCCCTGCTTAAAAGCGTCAGTTCTTTTTTTACACTCGGCAATAAAGCCAAAACCGGCACCACACAGGGCATGGCAACCGCCACAACTAACGCGGCCAAACAAGAAGCTAAAGTGGAAACCCAAGTGGCGGGAGAGACTGGAAGCGGTGCCCGTGTTCAGGAAAGAGCGCCCGTATCAGCCGAAACAACCCCCAAAACCAAGAATGTCGAAAAAGACCCGGTTGATAACAAGTCAACCAACAAGGAAGGCCAAAATAGCAACAAAGCAAAAACAAGGGGGATCCTGTTGATATGGCCACCGGTGATTTCCTGCAAATCTGGCCCGTCATTGCTATCCCCGGATTATTGCCAATAACCCTGACCCGAACTTATCGTTCTACCGCTCAGTACAGTGGCCTGTTTGGCTCCAAATGGGCGGATGACTGGTCGCGGCAACTGTTACTCGCTGATGACAAAGTGAATTTCACTGATGCCGATGGTGTAATCTATGATTTCAGCACACCTGAAAATCAGGTTCTCGCCCGTAACCAACATATTCCTCATTGCCTGCTCACCGGTGAACTGAATGGCGAATTGCAATTGACGGATCGTCAGTCCCAGCTCAGTTACCATTTCAACCATGTTGTCGGCAATACTCGCAAACTGTCCGCGATCACCGATCGCCGGCAGAATGTGATCCAATTTATCTATGATAAACAGTCACAACTGATTGAAGTCACGCGCACCGACGGTTTCCGGTTGGTGTTGGGTTACCAGAACCAACAACTCCAGACAGTGGATTATCTTGAGCCTCAGAAACAACAGCGTCTGGTAACTTGTCACTATGATTTGCAAGGTTACCTGCATGAATGTGACGCGTTCCAGCATAACCACCTGTGGCATGAATATGATGCACAGGGACGGATGATCCGCTGGCATGATACAGACCAGACCGACTTAAGCCTGACTTATGATGACAAGGGCGCGTACTGAGTACGACGTCCTCCAGTGGTTACTGGTGTGACCATTTTCACTATGATGATCAAGCTCGCATCACCACGTACCGAGATGGAGAAGGCGGTGAAACCCAATACCACTACGATCATAATGGGTTGGTTATCCGTGAAGTGGATCCATTAGGGCGTATCATCCGCCGTCAATGGCGTCATAGCCAAATTGTCTGGGAAGCCGATCGGGCAGGAGGGATAACCACCTTCGATTACAACCCTGACGGTGCACTGACCGCAGTGAAACTCCCGACGGGCGACACCTTTGCTTACGGTTATGACGAGCATGGGCAGCTCATCGAAAGTGTCATGCCAACCGGTGAGCGTTGGCAATGGCATTATGACGAACAGGGTAACCTGACAGAACTGACTAATCCATTGGGGCACACAGAGGCCTACCAATACGGCACGCACGGCGAACTGCGCCAGCGCCTGCTGCCGGACGGTAGAACGTGGCACTATGCTTATGATGAGCACCAACACCTCGCCGCTGTGATGACACCGGACGGTGAAACCACCGGACTGGAGCTGGATGCCTTGGGTCGCCTGCGCCGCTTCACTGACGCGCTGAAACAGGAAACCCGTTACCAATACAGCCCCGACCATGCCAGCCTCATTAATGGCAGCCTGAGTGAAATCACCCTCGCGGATGGTGTTACCCAAAAACTGGAATATGACAGCGAACATCGTGTCGCCGCCGTCACGGATGGGGAAGGCCGAACTACCCGCTACACCTATGGCGCCTTTGACTTGCTGACCCACGTCACTCGCCCGGACGGCACCACCCTGCGCTTTGGCTATGATCGACTCACCCGTTTGAATTCGGTCACGGCCTCCACGGGGGAAACTTACCGCTATGAGCGGGATGCCGCTGGCCAGATTATCCGCGAAACGGATTTCACCGGTCGAACACTGACCTATCAGTACGATAAATTGGGTCGTCGGACACACACGATATATCCCGACGGCCAACAACTTCGCTGGAGCTATTCCACGGCGGGGTTGTTGGTCAAACAGGAAAGCTGGCAGCCAGAAGAAAACCAGCTCGTATTGAAAGACATCACCACCTACGAATACAACCCACGGTATCAATTGGTGAAAGCCACCAATACCGATGCAGTCGTCGAGTATGAATATGACAAAACCACCGGTCTGCCCACCTGTGAGCGTATCAACGGACGGGAAATCATTCGTGAATGGGATGAGCTGAC